>DATDCP010000428.1:0-3320 GCA_036524255.1 Chitinophagaceae bacterium | reverse complement strand
GGAATTCGTTTTAATGATTACATGATCGGAACACAGTTTCATCCCGAAGCTGATGCAGTTGGTATGAGTATGCACCTGCAAACCGAAGACAAGAAAAAAACAGTGATCGAAGAACACGGTGAAGAAAAATGGGCAAGCATGTTAAAACATTTGAATGACCCTGATAAAATAATGTGGACATACTCTCATGTACTTCCAAATTTTCTTAATCAATCTATAGAGCAATTAATTCCAGTGTTAGCTTGAGGTTTTTAGTTTGTCCGAAGGACTCCTTTGGAGAAGTTTGATGTTGTTTATCAACAGCCGTAATTCTGCTCATCGTTCCTTGTGTCACTCTCTTGTGCCATATCAATTCTATTCAGCTTTTTGTTTCTCACAGATGTCACGGATTTACACAGAAATTAATCCGTGAGCATCTGTGCAATCTGTGAGATCATATTATTGATTACTGCCTTAGGACGTTTGCAAGTTTGTACCTAACTTCCATCTATAAATCCAAATGCATGGTTCCGGCAATAAGAAAAGATTATAATAAGAATTTTACCAAAGAGAAATATGAGGCCTTTTTAAATGATTTAAACGGCGTTCATCCCGGAGCTATCGAATTCAGAGTAGCAGAAACACCGGTGTTTGTTCCAAAAGATTTTACAAAAAAAATGCTGAGTGCTTGCGAAAGCATTGTTGACATAATCGCTGATCCAAAATTCAAAGAGCTTACAAAAAACGCCATTCCAAAACATTTACAGGTACCGGGGGAAAATCGTCATTCACATTTTATCTGCTTTGATTTTGGCATTTGCATAAATGAAGCCGGAGAATATGAACCACAGTTAATAGAAATGCAGGGCTTCCCTACCCTTTTTGCCTACGAGGTTTTGCTAGATGATATTTTTAAGAATCATTTTCCTGTACCTGATAATTATAGCAGCTATCTCGGTAAATATGAAAAAGAATCTTATCTGAAACTATTGAAAGAAATTATTGTTGGGAATGAGAAACCAGAGAATGTCATCTTGCTTGAAGTCTTTCCGCATAAACAAAAAACAAGAATTGATTTTTATTGTACACAGGATTATCTCGGCATCAAACCTGTTTGCATTACAGAATTGATACAGGAAGGAAGAAAGTTGTATTACATAAATGATGGAAAGAAAACAGAAATAAAAAGAATTTTTAACCGGGTGATCTTTGATGATCTTCAACAACAATCAGCTGAAGTGCAGGCAAAGGGAAATATTTTATTTGAAGATCTGAATGTTGAATGGGTACCGCATCCTAACTGGTTTTACAGAATAAGCAAGTACACTCTTCCTTTTATTCATCATCCTTATGTGCCGACAACTTATTTCTTAAATGAAATAAAACAAATGCCTGCTGACCTGGAAAACTATGTTTTGAAACCATTGTTCTCATTTGCAGGACAAGGCGTTGTTATTGATGTAACTCCCGCCGACATTGAAAAAGTAAAAGACCCGGAGAACTGGATATTGCAACGAAAAGTAAAATATGCCGATGTCATTGAAACTCCTGATATACCTGCCAAGGCCGAGATAAGAATATTTTATTTCTGGAAAGATGGTGAAGCTAGACCTGTTGCAACAAATAACCTTGCAAGACTAAGCAAAGGAAAGATGATCGGTGTACGATACAATAAGGATAAAGAATGGGTGGGTGGAAGTTTTTGTCTATTCGAGAAACAGGATTAACATGATTAAAAAGATTACGAGGAAATTAAAATGAACCTGATAAAAAATATCAATCCTAAACAATTGGCTCCAGGCATTACAGGTTATTATGCACATGGAGATAAATCAACATTTGGTTTGATTGAATTAAAAAAGGGAAGCAATGTTCCTTTGCACCATCATATTCATGAACAGATAACATATATCATCGAAGGCCAATTGGATATGGTGATCGGTGATGTCTTATATTCACTTACTGATGGCATGTATCATGTTATTCCATCTGATGTACCACATTCTGCTGTTGCAATAACTGATTGTAAAGTGATCGATGTTTTTGGGCCGGTAAGAGAAGATTATAAGACTACCGAAACCCCCGCCTGGAAATAATATTATTTCTTATTTTTAATGACCACATGAGATTAAGGCCTGCCTATTTAATCACCTGTTTGTTGCTTATGCAAAATTTTATATTTGCACAAGCAGATAATGAGATCCAGGTTTATGCCTCTCCAACTATTCAGCATAAATGGACCATTTTTGAATTGCACAATAATTATACTTTCAAGGGAAGTAAATATCTTTCTAATCCAAAAGATGCCCACTGGTATAACACAACGCTGGAAATAACTCATGGATTCGGAAAAAATTTTGAGATCGGCTTTTATACATTTGCAGGCTTTGATCCTAACGGTAGCTATTCTTATCTGGGTAATCAAATACGACCGAGAGTAACTGTGCCCGATAGCTGGAAATGGTCGTTTGGCGCCAGCCTGTCTGCCGAGTTTGGCTTTTTCAGACCAAATGATACAACAGATTTTTTTTGGCAGGGAGAGATACGTCCTATTATTGATAAAACTTATGGGAACTTTTATCTTGCCTTTAATCCGAATATTGATTTTGTTGTCAGTGGTGATGATAAAGGCATTGGATTCTCCCCGCAATTCAAAGCTGTTTATACAATAAAACAAAAAGTTGGACTTGGCATTGAATATTACGGTGGCCTTGGAGAGTTTAGCGATATACTTCCATTAAAAATGCAGGAGCATTTGTTGGGGCCAATAATTGATCTATACATTCATCCTATGTGGGAGATCCAGACCGGTTTTCTTTTTGGTCTTACGGAAAATTCAAATCAACAAATATTCAAACTGCTTCTTGGAAGAAGGATTGGAAAATAATCTTTAGAAATAAGTAGATATCCCGGCTTGAAAACCTGCAAGTTTTGATGGAGGATTACCTAAAATATCATGTTGCCAATTGTAGCGATAGTTAAACCGTATTACTGTTTGTGCGCCGGGTCGCCAGCTAATAGCAGGCACAATTGAAAAAACATCATCCGCAATATTTTCACCGGTTGATTTAAAGTTTCCTTTATTCCAGTCAGCATATTCTACTCTCAATGCTACATTCAATACCGCATCCTGGAAACCAAACATCGGCCTTTTAAGTATTGGTTGAACAATATCTAAATATCCTCCTTGTTGTTTTTCGCCAAATTGTTCTGTATAAGTATCCGGCACATTCACATTTACCCATGCCCACTCGGCATTGATAGCGGTTTTTATTTTAGGGATGATCGTATTAAAGTCCAATGCAAATACATTGACGCTTCTTTTTACATCAAGTGTTAAT
>DATDCP010000427.1:0-2941 GCA_036524255.1 Chitinophagaceae bacterium | reverse complement strand
CCTATTACCAACCCGATAACGATCATCGTCAAGGAAAAAAGATTCAATTTATTTGACTTCATGAGCGGAAGATAAAGAATAATGCGGTTAACTTTACGCATCTGATTTTATGAAACACTTTTTTATATCCCTACTGCTTTTATCACAAATATTTTTTTTAACCGCTCAAGAACCTGAGCAGGATTCATCGCAAACCCTGAACGAAGTAATTGTGAAAGCTTACGAGCAAAACAGGAAACTGATGCAAGTGCCCGCATCGATCGCTGTTGTTAATAAAACACAACTATTACATTTTAATAATACCAATATTCTTCCTGCTTTAAATACTAATCCCGGTATTCGCATGGAAGAACGTTCACCAGGAAGTTATCGATTGAATATTCGTGGAAGTTCATTACGTTCTCCCTTTGGTGTAAGAAATGTAAAAACTTATTATAATGATATTCCATATACCGATCCGGGTGGCAATACTTATTTGAATCAATTAAGTTTTTATAATATTCAATCAGCTGAAGTAATTAAAGGGCCGGGTAGCAGTTTATATGGTGCAGGAACAGGTGGCGTTTTGTTATTAAAAACAAACCAGGCTGATTGGCACTCCGGGCTTTCATTTGATTACAGTGCCGGTCATTGGGGATTGACTAATCTGAATACTAATTTGCGATTGGGAACTGATGCTGTGCAGAATACTTTAAACTATTCGCAATTATCATCTGATAGTTATCGTGATCACTCAAAAATTGACCGAAAAGTTTTTACATGGGATTTAAATGCAAAACTTTCTGAAAAAGGAAAGATCACTACACATTTTCTTTGGGGTGACCTGTTTTACCAAACTCCCGGCGCCTTGACACCTTCAGAATTCAACGCTAATCCGAGAGCAGCAAGACCAGGTGTGGGACCAATACCGGGATCAGTTGAAAGTAAAGCGGCCATTTACCAAAAAATATTTTTAGTTGGCATCACCTTTAATCAAAAATTTTCTGAACACTGGCAAAACACAACCTCGTTTTATGGAGCATCAACCAGGCTATTGAATCCAACTACACGTAACTATGGAAGAACAAATGAACCACATACCGGTGGCCGTTCATTTTTTCAATTCACAAAAAAATACAATGAGCAGACGAATCTGAATATTGTAACGGGTGTAGAATTTCAACAAGGAATTTCTTCTGTAAGAATTTATTCAAATAAAAATGGTAACCCTGATACATTGCAATCAGATGATGAAATTAACAATCGTGTATTCCTTGCTTTTGCACAGGCCACTCTGGAACTTCCAAAAAGTTGGTTTATTACTGCCGGGCTCAGTGTCAATTCACAAAATCTGACGATCACCCGTCTTTCGGCTTCGCCTGTTATTGAACAAAAAAGAAAATATGATAATGAACTGGCACCAAGACTGGCTGTGTTGAAACAATTAGCAAAACCCATATCTGTATATGCAAGTGTTGCAAGAGGATTTTCGCCACCAACAACTGCAGAACTATTGCCATCAAGTGGCATCATTGCAACAAACCTAAATGCAGAATATGGAATTAATTATGAAGCCGGCTTTCGTGCAAAATTCAACTCAGGCAGGATTTATCTTGATGTAAATGGATTCCGTTTTGGGCTAGACAATACAATTGTTCAACGCAGGGATGCATCTGGTGGAGATTATTTTGAGAATGCAGGAAGTACAAAGCAATTAGGGGTTGAAAGTTATTTATCCTGGCAAATTATAAGTAATGCCAACCAATTTTTCACAAATTGTAAGGTTTGGGTCAGTCATACATGGAATGATTTCTCCTATAAAGATTTCAAACAGGTAACTACAGATTATTCAGGAAAGAAATTACCGAGTGTACCCAAAAATGTGGTAGCTGCGGGTTTCGATATTGTAACAAAGCCTGGCTTGTATCTAAATGTAAATTATTATTATGCAGATCCAATTCCATTGAACGATGCCAATACAGTATATGCTTCTTCTTATAATTTATTAGGAGCAAGGACGGGCTGGAAAAAATATCTTCATCCCAAAGTATTAATGGAATTGTTTATTGCAGCTGATAATATTTTAGATGAAAAGTATAGTTTAGGAAACGATATCAATGCATTTGGAGGAAGATATTATAACGCTGCTTCTACTTTTAATTTCGCAGGCGGCATTGCATTGCATTTTGATTTCAAATAAAAAATTTTGACAAACCTGTGTTGAAAATTATTCTTGGATTCAATACCTGTATTCCTACATTTGCTTCTGATTTGGTTCTTGAGTTAATTATTACTGCATAGAAATTCTGCAGTACAAGAGTGCGACGCAAGGGACGCTGAAAAGAATTCCTGGTGTTGGGCTCATAATAGTTAACGAGATTAAAAGGGAAGTCAGTCAAAATCTGACGCTATCCCCGTAGCTGTAAGCTCCATTAAAGTTGTGAATCTTCATGCCACTGTCTCGAGACGGGAAGGCTTCAACAACGGAGTAAGCCAGAAGACCTGCCAGACCATAAATAATTTTTTGCTTTCGGGTGAAAGGCAAGAGGTGTAATCGTCGCAAGGCTTTTATATTTCTATCTTTTTTTCGGAAGCAGTCACGCAAAAACTTTTTTAAATGAAAAAGAAATTTTTGATCGTGGCTGCTGCATTCATTGGCAGTCAGCTAACGGCACAACTTGTCCCGACAGATCGGGAACAAGACACATCATTATTGGATGAAGTAGTGGTCACAGCAAACAAGTATCCAAACAAAACATCATTAACTGGAAAGGTTGTTACCATTATCACAAGAGAACAACTGGAACGAAGCGGTGGAAAGGATCTGTCGCAGTTGTTGACAGAACAAGTGGGTGTTTATATCGGTGGGGCTAATAGCAATGCAGGAAAGGATAAAAGTCTGTACCTGCGTGGCGCAAAGGTTGAACATACTTTGATCACGATAGATGGAGTTCCTGTATAT
>DATDCP010000426.1:0-4665 GCA_036524255.1 Chitinophagaceae bacterium | reverse complement strand
CTTAACCACAAAACCTTTACTGTTATCCGGCAATGCAACAGCTCCTGAAACAAGACCCGCTTTCAATCTTGCAGAAAGTCGCGGAGCAATTGCCTTCCCATCCACATTATTTGAAAACACAATCACTTTGGCGCCTGTTTTTCCAGCAACATCAGCAATTGCTTTTGTGAAAACCTGTGCATCCAAATGGTCAAGTACCGCGTTGTTAACATGATGAATTTTCTTTACACCATATTTACCGAGAGCTGCTAGATCATCTTTAGCTGTACCTAATACCACACCTTCTGCAGTTGTACCAAGCTGTTCTGCAACTTTAGCGCCATAAGTCATTGCTTCGAAAGAAGCTTTTTTTACATGACCTTCGTTTGTATCAATGAATATTAAAACGGACATAAGTAGATTTTAGATTTCAGATTTACGATTGCGGATTTATATTACTTTGGCTTCTTCTTTAAGAAGTCGAATAAGTTCTTCCACATTATCCGGCGATACAAGTTTTACTCCGGCTTTAGCCGGAGGTAATTCAAACCTTGCAATTCCGGTTAACGCATCAACGGCAGTTGGTTCAACTGCTTTCAATGGTTTTGTTCTTGCGGCCATAATACCACGCATATTCGGAATGCGTTGTTCAGCTACTCCTTTCTGGCAACTAACTACAGCCGGTAAGTTCACTTCACAAACTTCTTCACCGCCTTCGATCTCTCTAGTTACGGTTGCTTTACTTCCTCCCAATTCAAATTTTGTTGCAAGTGCAACATAGGGCATGTCCAATAACTCAGCTACCATACCACCGATTGATGAACCATTATAATCTATCGTTTCTTTACCGGTAAAAACCAGGTCATAACCACCTTGTTTTGCCACGTCAGCAATTTGCGAAGCGATATAAAAACTATCATGACTATCGGCATTCACACGAATGGCTTCATCCCCGCCAAGCGCCAATGCTTTCCGAATAATAGGATCGGCATCAGGAGCACCAACAGTTATTAAATGAATAACAGTAGAAGCATCAGCCTCTTTCAATTCAATGGCACGAACCAATGAATACCATTCATCATATGGGTTGATGATCCACTGCACACCATTCGTATCGAATTTCGTGTTGTTATCGGTGAAGGCTATTTTTGCCGTAGTATCAGGCGTTTTACTGATGCAAACAAGAATTTTCATTTAAATATTTTTCTTTGTCAGAAGGATAGTTGTTTATGCAACCAAAGCAAAGATAGGGTGTGCCAATTAATAATTAGTGATTCGTAATTAATAATTTTTGCCAGATGGATAGAATTGAGAAAATAAAAGAGATGATGACGGGTAATCCGAAGGATAGTTTTCTTTGCCATGCATTGGCGCTGGAGTATATAAAGATGGGGAATGACAATGATGCAAGGAAATTATTTGAATCAATACTGGAAAATGAACCGGGCTATATTGGGAGCTATTATCATCTTGCAAAGTTGCTGGAGCGTATTGGTGAAACAGATGCAGCTATTAAGGTTTATGAAAAAGGAATGGAAGAGGCAAAGAAGGCAGGTGATAATCATTCACTGAGTGAGTTGAGAAGTGCTTTTGAGGAATTGACATTTTAAACTCCTTGTTCCCTTAAAGGGGAAACTTAGGTTAAACATTCATTAAAAGAATTATAGATTGATAAATGAATTATTTTAATTGTGTAATCAGCAGAACAGCTACTATCAGCATATGTTGCGACGCTCCATTTAGGTGTTTGTTCGCTATTCGGCAATTGCGTCGCAGTTTACCCAAAGCGAGGCGAAGGGTCGCACTCTTCAACGTTTTTATCATTATTGAGCAAATTTGAATTTACTTCAACGATACCAGGAATTTATTAAGAAAGAACATCTTTTCTCGCCAAAAGATAAGCTACTGCTTGCCGTAAGCGGCGGCGTTGATTCTGTAGTGCTTTGTGAATTATGCAAACAAGCGGGATATGACTTTAACATTGTTCATTGCAATTTTCAATTAAGAGGAGAGGAGAGTGAAAGAGATGAGAAGTTTGTAAGTAAGCTTGGTGAAAAATATAAGGCTGAGGTTAAGGTTAAAAAGTTTGATACTGTAAAGTTTGCTGAAGAAAATAGAATTTCAATTCAGGAAGCTGCTAGAGAACTACGTTACCAATGGTTCTTTCAATTGTGGAATGAAGGAGATTTTAATGATGCTCGAACCGATGATTCTGAAAGTATTCCTGGTTGGCATACCGATAGCCCATTCATATTTGTTCTAACTGCTCACCACACAGACGATAATATCGAAACCGTAATGATGAATTTTTTTCGTGGCACGGGTTTACATGGATTGACTGGCATTCCTGTAAAAGGGGGTTCTCCGATACTGAATTATCTCCGTCGTCCGTTGCTTCCATTTACTAAAAATGAGCTTACGGCATTTGCAAAAGAAAATAAAATTGAATTTGTTGAGGACTCATCTAATCTTTCAACCAAATACACAAGAAATCTTTTTCGTCATGAGATCATTCCTGCCATTAGTAAAGTTTATCCGCAGGTAAATGAGAATTTAACTGATAACATAAACCGGTTCAAGGAAATTGAAAAGCTTTATAAGCTTGCGGTTAGTGATATTAAAAAGAAACTGGTAAAAGAAAAAGGAAGTGAATGGCATATTCCCGTTAAACAATTAATGGGTTATAATAACCGTGCATTGATCTATGAGATCATTGCTGATTTTGGGTTTTCAGAAAAACAGATTGATGAGGTGATCAAACTGGCAGAAAGCGATTCGGGAAAATACCTTGACTCGCCAACATTCAATTACAGGATCATTAAACACCGCCATTGGTTTATCATCAGCCCGGTTAATTCTGCTGAGTCAAGAATGATAATCATTGAGGAAAAGGATAAAAATGTATTATTCGAAGAAGGTGTAATTGAAATTGAAAGACTTCAAACCACAAACTTCAAACCTCAAACCTCAAACAATATAGCTTGTCTTGATTCAAAAGAGATCAAATATCCATTCATCCTGCGCAAATGGAAAGCAGGAGATTATTTTTATCCTTTAGGGATGACAAAAAAGAAAAAACTTTCCCGTTTTTTTATTGACCAGAAATTTTCAAAAACAGAAAAAGAAAAAACCTGGGTCATTGAAATGAATAAAAAAATTATTTGGGTCGTAGGAAAACGAATTGATGAAAGATTTAAAGTGACAGAAAAAACAAAAAATGTTATTAAGATCAGTTATGGTCCAAATTGAATAAGCTGGCTCAACTCCACATTTTTAAGTGCATCAACAAAATCTGTCAATACTGGATAATCAGAAAAGGCCTGGCAAGCGACAATGGTAAAGCCAACACCAAACAATGCCCCGAAAATATGTGCGGAATGATTGATGTTTCCCCCGCCTCGTTTATCCATCCATCCTGAAACAAAAAGATAAAGAATACCAAAAAGAAAGCCGGCAATATAAATCGGGATAAAGAAAAGACCAAGCTTAGCCATGGGGAAAAAAAGTATACCGGCAAAAATAACAGCCGACACTGCCCCTGAGGCACCAAGACTGCGATAATGATAATTGTCTTTATTATTGATATAAGTTGGAATAACTGATGCTGCCAGTGCCAATACATACATGCCGAGGTAAACAAGCTTACCTAGTGGGCCGAAAGCTTCCATGAATTTTGATTCCACTGCTTCTCCAAACAGGTATAAAGAGATCATATTAAAAATAAGATGACCCCAATCTGCATGGATCAATCCGCAACTAAAGAAACGATATATCTGTCCGCGGCGTACAGCCGGCGGGTAAAAAATGAACTGGTCCATTAACTTATGATTGCTGAATGCAATAAAAGAAATAATGCCTGTCGCAATGATAATGATGAGTGTGATCGAAATTTCCATTCGGTAAATCTAAATTATTTGTGATGATATTTTTCATTTCTTAAAATACTGCAGGCCCTGTAAACCTGCTCGGCCAATATCAGTCTTACCAATTGATGCGGAAAAGTAAGTTGCGAAAGACTCCATTTATGATTGGCTCTCTTTAATACAGCTTCATCAATTCCAAAAGCGCCACCAACCAGGAAAACGAGACTCTTTACACTTTCATTACCTCTTTTCATAATGAAATCTGCCAGTGTCTCCGATGTAAATTGCTTTCCTTTTTCATCAAGGGCAACAAGGTAATCGTCTTTGTTCAGCCATTCCAACACTATCTCACCTTCTTTTTTTTTGAGATCCATTTCACTCATCATACCGGCATTTTTGGGCAAAGGAATAATTGTCCATTCTACAGGATAATACTTTGAGATGCGTTTTGTAAAATCTTCCACACCTTCTTTAATATATGGCTCATTATTTTTCCCGATGCTCCAAAAATGTATTTTCATCATCCCATCATTTTCGAAAAAAATGTATTGCTAAAGGTAGCAACTGATCTTGTAAATAAAGGGCTTCCCCAAATTGAGAAGCCCTTTATTCGCTATTAACTATTCAATATTCTTTAAAATGCTTTTTTTACATCTTCTTTAATCTGCATCTCCGTAACCGGTCCGTATTTTTCAGCTATCTTTTTTATATCAGCTGACTTACCTACCATCACAAATTGGAGTTTGTCCTTCGGGAAATATTTTGCAATGATCTGTTTTGCTTTATCCAGTGTAAGCCCATCAACATTTTTTTCAAAATTATT
>DATDCP010000425.1:0-13572 GCA_036524255.1 Chitinophagaceae bacterium | reverse complement strand
GTTAACCCTAAAACACAAACACCGGCAAAAAACAATTTGTTATTCATGCTTTTTGTAAGCTTGTTTGCTGCATTTGTACCAGCAAGAGTAGTTGGTGAAATGACAAGTATCGGAACATTGTTTGCATTCATCTTAGTATGTATCGGCGTATGGGTTATGCGTAAAAAAATGCCGGACTTACCAAGAGCATTTAAAACTCCGATGGTTCCATTAGTTCCCATTCTTGGTATTGGTACCTGTTTATTTATGATGGTATTCTTGCCAATGGATACCTGGATCCGGCTGTTGGTGTGGATGCTCATTGGCCTGGATATTTATTTGGTATATGGCGCTAAAAATAGCCACCTTGGTAATGGAACTAATAACAGGAAAGGGATGAAAGTGGCCCGGTATACCGGTTTAGCTCTTTCTTTGCTGCTGGTTGTTGTAGGACTTTTACATCAATACACTGTTGGATTCGATACAGACAGAACATTACTTTATATCTCCATAGCTTTTGCAGCCATCCACCTGTTTGTGTTTGCAAGAAAGCTGGGAAGAGTAGAACCAGTAGCATAATTAAGCAATTAAAATTATCATTGACCGTCTCACTTCAAGTGAGGCGGTTTATCATTTACTACCATTGCCTTAATTTTGCGACCCGGATTGGAATTTTAGGTTTCAGAATTACGATTTTAAATGACCACATCAAATCTGAAATCCGAAATCTAAAATCGTAAATAAAAAATTATGGGAAGAATATTTGAAGTAAGAAAGGCCAGCATGTTTGCCCGCTGGGACAGGATGGCAAAACAGTTTACTCGTATTGGTAAAGAAATTGTGATCGCTGTAAAAGCTGGTGGTCCAGATCCGGGAACTAATGCTGCTCTTCGCCGTTGCTTTCAAAATGCACGAAGTGTTGGAATGCCAAAAGATCGTGTAGAGGCTGCAATCAAAAGAGCACAGGGTAAAGAATTAATAAGCTATGACGAAATATTGTATGAAGGTTATGCTCCGCATGGTGTAGCATTGTTGGTAGAAACAGCAACTGATAATCATGTAAGAACTGTAGCGAATGTAAAATCATATTTTACAAAAGGTAACGGCACACTTGGAAATAGTGGTAGCGTAAGTTTTCAATTTAAAAAAATGGGTGTGTTTAAATTGAAACCAGAAGGACTGAATATGGAAGAACTGGAATTGGAATTAATTGATTTTGGTTTAGAAGAATTAGGTGAAGGTACTGGTGAGAATGGTGAAAACGTTTTAGTAGTACGTTGTGGTTTTACAGATTTTGGCAATATGCAAAAAGCATTGGAAGAAAAAGGCATCACTCCTATCAGCGCTGAACTTGAATGGATACCTAATGTTACTGTTCCTGTAAATGATGAGCAAGCCGCAGATGTAAGTAAGCTGATTGAAAAACTAGAACAGGATGATGATGTACAGAAAGTGTTTCATAATATGGGATAACAACTTCAGCGCATTAGCGGATCACCAGGCGCATTATTTCCGGAAGTCTTTGGCTTAATAATACAAGTATAAAGCAGACGCTGAAAACTTGAAAGTGATTGTGCTTTATAGAATCCAGTTTAACGCAGGGATAAAAAACCCAATACCTGAGAAGGGAATGGATCGATGTCATACTTTTTTCGCAAATGCTTCATATCCCTCTTGTAGTGCTTATTATCATTCTTTTCAAATTCTAACCAATCGTTTATAGTTTTAAAGTTATAGAGATCCAAAAACTTTCTATTATCAAAAACGGCTAATTGATTATCCCTTACAAAGAAAACACTTTTTCCATCCTTGCTAAATCCATAGGCATCATTCGGAGTAAGAAAGAAAGTGCCCTTTATTGTCAGCTTATCATCCAATAAATATAAAACTTGCAAATTGCTTTTGGGGATCCTATTTGATTTTAAAAGAATATTATTACCTGTTTCATTGAAAGAAAAGCTTTCAATACCATTAGCGATGGAAACCCGATTCAATTCTTTGCCTGAAAAATCTCTTAATATCAATTTGATGGTATCGTTCTTTGAATATTTAACTCCTTTTGTACGAGTAATAAATCTTTTGCTTTTAAAATTATACCCAAGCAACAATTCATTATATTCCATAGATCGACCTTCAGAAAAATCAACCAGGTTCACACTGTCTTTTTCTCCTATTACCAGGGAATAGGTTCCTTCTTTATCCGCCAAGATATTTTTTATGCCACTTTTTAAACTATATTCTTTCAAACTATCACCGTCACTATTGCTGATAAACAAAACATTTTTTTTAGCATATACTATGAGATCGGCTTCATTGAAACCTGCATAGTGTGCATTACTGAAAATTTTATGTCTTTCGTTATTTTCATATACTTCACCTCTCGTGTCTTTGCCATTCTTAGAAAAATAAAGCAGCTTATCAAATTGCCTTGAGATGCTTATAGGATAGTTTAAAATATTAAAAATTTTTTTTGTCGCCTTTGTTCTTAGATCGAAAAGCGCTAAACATTCAACGTTGCTAGAGTCCAGGCAAGGCACCACCAGTTGATTGGAGGAGATCATTCTAACTTTATAAGAATTCCATTCAGAAAACGTATTCTGGCTTAGAAAGCTCTTACTGTAAAGAAGACGAGCAGATAATAACTGGCCTGTACTTAGATACAAAGTATCCATGGCCAAATTGTGGGCACAATCATACAAAATAAATCGGTTAGGGTATGCGCTGTAGGCGCTTGCGGACCGGTTTTCGGAATCGGGCGAAAGTGCGAGCAGCAACGTATCAGTGCGGTTTATAAAATAGGAATACAGGACGTTTGGAAAAGATTTAGCTATTGTGCCTGCATTGATATTGATCAGATGAAACAAACTACTCTGGTTATCGGAAATATTTTGAAGTTGAACGGAATCGTTCTTTATAACCATAAATTTTCCGTTGCTTGAAATATCGATATCCAGCCCATCAAGAAGCTCCGTTGATGAATTCAGGGTTAAACTGAATTTGGAAAAACTCTTTGCAAAAGAATGATTTCTTAAAATTTTAAAAAATCGTTCTTCAGTTATTTTTTTTATAAAACTATCCTTTTTCCCAAAGTCATAAGCATATTTAGCCAATGCTAATATATCGTTTTGAATGCTATCATTAGCCTTCGGATCTGCTGATAAATACTCCAATCTGTCCAGGACCCTGAGAGCATGTGCATAATCGCTTTTTTTCAGGTTGTTCCAATAACCAAATATTAGAAATGAAATGATGACTACAGACAAAAGAACTAAAAGCTTGATGACATTGCTTTTTTTTCTTTTAATGGTTTTCAATTCAAAGTTGGTTTGCTCCTTTTCAATTGCGTTTTTTAATTCTTCTTCATAAAGCTTTTTATGCTCTTTTTTTTCACCGTCTATTTTGCTTGCTTCAAAAAAAGATCTTTCATCTTCCCTCAGATCAACCTGGCCAATATCGCTCGCCCAGCTCTTAACCAGGTCATAAGGTAACAATTCGCCGGATTTTCTTTGAATAGTGATCATTTCATGAATGCCGTTCAATCTTTTTTGTTTTGCATCTCTTTGCTGATCGATCAATTTGGCAAATATGTCATGGGCCAATTCAAAACTGTTCCCGCTATTTCTTAATACCTGGTTTCGCTGGAGAAAGTCGAGGGTGAATTTTAAAAGCTCCGGTTTAGTTTCATGCAGGAGTTTCGGAGATCTTTTGGAGAATTTATAAAATCCGTTATCAAGATCGAAGGCATTCGGCATTTTTGTACCACGGATGTTTACAAAACAATCCAGGATCATCGTTAAAAAATTGTCTGGTATATCGGGATATTTTTTTTTAACTTCTTTTTGAAAATCGCTTCTTCGTTCAATTAAAAATCGCTGCATTACATCTTTTATTTTACCAAACTCTATTATTTCCTCTGAAGTAAAAGTTAATGGAATAAACTCTTCGCTTCCATGATATCCGTCCGGAAAAGTGCTTTTGTAGTCATTACGCCAAAGTTGATCCATATAAACCTGGAGATAGGGTAATGATATATCTGCGTTTTTGGACACTGCAGATATCATTTGCTTTACATTATTTTCAGGATTGGTCAATGTAATATTGAATGCCCTGCATGAATCAATTATCACCTTTTCAATTTCTTTTGTGCGCATGGGTTCGATCCTTATTCTACGATCTGAAATTCCCGGTATATCTTTTTCAAAAGTATCTAACCATGCAAAATATTCTTCACGCATTACGATAATGATATTGCAATCAACAACTCTGTTCGGTCCCAGTAAGGTTTGCAGCGTATTTACAAAACGTTTTTTTTCGGTCTCTGTTCCAAGAATGAGTAATTCTTCAAACTGGTCAAATATGAGATACACTGGCCGGAGGAATCGTTCGATCACTTTTTGAAGATAAAAAACCACACTAGCTATATATCTTTTTTCGCCATGATCGTTTTTTGTGTCGGCAACTTTTTGCTGATTATTTTTACCCGGGCTTTCGGGAAATAAAAGTTCTACAAAATTTTCAATTTCTTCTTCATCTATCTGAACATGTATTTCATTTTTCAGACTTTTTAAAAGGGATTTGTTCAAGTCATCTTCTCTCCTGATCATAAATGGATTCCAATCTGATGTTTCAAATTCATTGGCCAGCCCGCATTGAATAATACTGGTTTTACCTGTTCCTGACTGGCCATACACCAACACCACCCTGTTCTTATTTACAAAATCATATAACTGGATGACCTCTTTATCTCTTCCAAAAAAAAAGCCGCGATCATTCTTATTAAATGGATCTAAAAACTTAAATGGGCTTTTTATTTTAGTAAGGTGATGCATGGAGACCTCATTTAACTTAAGCGATGAAATTTTTAAAGGCATTATATTGCACTCTTATTGGTTCAAAATTGTCGTCCTCTTCATCCTGCTTTTTTACCGTGAGGGCATCACGCTGGCTTAAAGGATTTTTTACCCGCTTATAACTGATTTCTTTTTCACTCTCGCTTTTGAAAAACATAATATAAGCAAGATCTGTTTTGTCCAGAAATGAATTCCTGTCAATAACAAAAGGAGATAAATTCAGATAACCTTCCACTTCCACCTTGAATCGCTTTGTCCTTCCTTTTAAATTTATTCTCGAGGTTTTACATTTAAGAAGAATAACTCCCCAGTTATCAAGGAAAGTATCCATGTAATAATAGCTCGATTCATCTGTGCCAATCGCCTGCATGCATTTAATGATGCGATGTTTGTATTCCGTTTTATTTCTTAGAATGTGTCGGAATTTCAGAATATCTATATTTTGAACGCTTGTAAGTTGGTACCGATGAATAAATCCGAGAGGCGCAATAAAAATACAAAGCTGTTTTTCCGCTTCAATGCAAATGATTTTTGCCCTGTCTTTATCAATCTTATTCTTCATCACACGACCCCGTAAGTTGGAAAGATAATTACAGGCACTCCTGAAATCATCTTCAGTAAGAAACAGTCTCCGTAATAATTCCTGCTCATCAATAAATGAAGTATTTATTATATTATCGGTTTGAAGTTTCTCTAAATATTCCCGTACTATTTGGATCAGGGGAATATAATCATAAACTTCCCTGTCTTTTTCGTTGAGTTCGAGATACTCTTTTAGTCTATTTTTTAGATCCTTATCGAGGTCGGTAATTTTATCATTCTGAACAAATATTTCCCAGACTTGGGCGATCATAATAACACCAAGGAATTCGGTTGTAATTTGAAATAACTGTGCTATCTGCTCGAGCCGTTTCATTCCATATTCATCATAGGCTTCATCCTCAGAACCGAGTGTCGGGCAAATAAGCCTTTGGAGATGTACACCAATTGGGAATGGAATGCTGTTGACAATAGCGATTTGCTTCGCACTATCTGAAACTTCAAGCCCCTTTTCTTCTTTTTCCCATAGCTCAACAATATGATGATTATCGGCCTCTATAAAAGATTTATATAATGTTTCAATAAGTTTCTCATTAGGTGGTGGTGGCGGCGGCGGTTCATCTATTTCATATGGAATTGGTCTTATTTTTATAGCGTCATCACTTATGCAATCAAGACGCCAAAGAGGGGAATCACTTAGCGATTCATTATCATCTGTAAACAAATGCCGATGATCTGCATTAGCAAGATCCTGGCTTGTTACTGTCATCGCAGCAGCAAGGGCATTAATGTAGGCTTCTTCTGTCGTCATTTCTTCTTTTACAAGTTTCTGCCACAATCTTTTCGAAAACTCCAATGCGCTTTTATCATTAATTGGTGCACTTGTAGATATTATCGCCGGTATTCCGTTTTCTTTTAGCACTTTAACCTGTCCGCCAGTTGAGCAACCATTTAATATCACTAGTTTCAGTGAGCCTTTCTCAGCACTGTGCTTAAGCTGCTTTGCTATGCCGTTTGAAAAAATATTCTGGTCGTTGACAAGCAACTTATCCTTGCCCGCATGACCCGCATAATGAAATACTGCAAGATCATCTTTATATCGATCTAAGAATTTATTGATAGTTTCAGGCGTAGCAAAAGATTCACGGTGAAGAAAATAATCGCCTCTAGCATACCGCTCACTCAAGACATCATAAACCTCTTTATCTTCTTCAGTTAGAAATTCAAGGGGCCCGGAAGCACTATTTGCAAAAGCAAGAAATATGACTTTCTTCATAATTGTAATTTTTACTAATTGATCATTATATCATATTTCGACCTCGCTTATAAAATCAGTTACTTTCTTTCCAAGTTTGGTCACAATAGGTTCCCTGATCGTTTTATAAATTTCTTCGTTCAATGTTCCTTTTTGAGAGCAATAATCCAGTCTTGTTTTGTCCTTTGAAGATTTAAAGAATAAGATCTTTTTAATTTCATTTGAAGATGTGAGCAGGAACATACCCAGCTGTAGGGAAATAGTGCCATTTTCCACTTTCACAAGTCCTAATTGAAAAGCTCCTTTTGACAAAGAATGTGTGTTTTTTTCGAAAGCAGTTATCTTACCATTGTTATCACTCAGACCTTTGATAGAAGCCAGTGTTTTTGTAATGACGGTTTTAAAAGTACCGCCAAAGGCTGTGGTCAAAATATCTACAATGGCATTCTCCACTTCAAAAACATCTGTGGCTGATTTGAAAGTGGAAAACTCTTTTCCTTCTAATGTCCATCCAAGATTGTTCAAAGCTTTTGAAAAAGACTTATACCAATCTATTAGCTGAACATCTTCCGGAAACTGCTTATTAGCCGCTAACTGTGCAAGCAATACTGAATTTAAGACATCTTCTCTTTGTTGACCACTTACTTCGGAAACAAAGGAAACAAGACTCTTTGCGTTCAAAAATGTTTGCTCTTCGCCTTCTGCTATTTGCATAACTGCTTTTGTAGACGGAAAAGCCACAACAGGGCTTTCTATCTGGAGATTTTTGACATACTTGACTAAATCAATTGTTTGCATGTGTTAAAGTTTTTTTATGGTTAATATTTTTCTGAACTACTCCATCAATAGTCTGGATAAATTTCATCGCTATCTGCTGGAACCCGTCAGCATTAGGATGTATTTCATCATACCACTGATCCACTCCTTCTTTGGTATTAAACCTAATCATACCTCTTAGATTAATGTAAGTAACATTGTCAAAGTTTTTGCTTAAGTCGAAAAGGTGTTGATTAAATGTATCCATGATAAGATGAATGATCGCTTGCCTGTCACCCTCTCTCTTTATTCCTTTATCAATCATGTACCTGCCTAACCATCCTTTTTTTGAATCATATAATTTTATAGGATAGTCGTATCCGTGAACGATAACATGTATACCAGGCTTATGCGTTTTCAAATTGATGAATGCTGTTTTGTAGATATCCATCAAACTATTGATCTCATCGAATAATTCCTCTTTTAAAAAGCGTTTTGGGTTTACACCTTCAGGAAGATCATTATTTGGATTGTCGACAAGATAATTTCGGAATTGAGAGCCAAGAATATCATTTCCGCCTCCACTAATAAGGAAAAATTCGGGGTCTTTTTCATCCAGTGCATCGAGAAAATATTCGCCATTATTTTTTTCGGCACTGAAATAATTTCGCAACGTGTCTCCGGCTGCACCTACACAATAAATATTATAGACGCGATGCAAGTGATCAATAATATCTAATACCAGCGGATGCTGAAACCAGGAATCTCCTTCCGAAACAATTTTTATTCGATCAGGAAAACGAGAAACGGCTTGCTTATAAAAATTATTTCTCCTTCTTCTTGACCACCAATTGGCAATATCAATGATCTTGTCACTTATTAAACCACGTTTGATCTCATTTTTGATCTTAATTTCTATCTTTAAATTGTACGTCGATTCAAAACCATCTAATTCTGCATTAAAATATAATCCCAAAGCGAAGTCGGAAGTTTTTTGATCATCAAGGAAGGCTTTCAGATCATCTTCACTAATGGTATTATGTTCGGGGTTTTTTAAAACAATTTCAATTTGTTTTGTACTCCATCCTTTTCCATTATTAAAATCCATCTGCTCATTTGTATATTCATTTTCTATCCTGCGGTTGATAACAGGGATATCTGGTTCAGGCAATTGGTCAAAATCAAGTAATGAAACATCAAAATTTTCTGTGCTGATTATGAACTTTAAAAAATCTCTTTGTTCCTTCCAATTATACCACTTCATTACTTTGTCCAGGCCGATATTTAATACTGGATCGTCTTTATATTTTAATTCAACAATTTCTCCGGGTATTAACATCTTTACGGGTGGATTTAAATACCGCGAATAAGAAGCAAAGTTTGATTGCAGGTAGAGAACACTACAGTATAAGTTACGTTTTGAGTTATTGGTTAGTCGCACTGAAATTGAACTTGACCATTTTCCATCTTTTAGATTATAATCGATATCTACAGAAGTTCCGTTTTTAATAATTTGATAACTGGCCGGTGAATTGCCAATTGCTATTTCAACTTTCAAATCGGTTTCGGGAATTATATTTTCTTTTCCATTTGAAAGATTCTTTAAAAACTCCCAGCTGGCAATGTGATTAATTATTGAAGATACTTTAACAGCAAGTTTCTTATCGGTTTCTAAAACAGGACTTCCAAGTGGCCGATAGGTGTCAAATGGGTAAGTGAGATAATATTTACCGTTCAAAAATCTTAATACGTACTGTGCCCTTTTTTCATCATCTTCAGGAATGATAAATTCCTTTGGATCTTTAGACAGAATATCAAAGATCCTGGCTTTATCGGCTAATTCGCCATTATCAGTGGCAAAGTGTATTCGCAATTTTTCACCGGTTATTCCCTCAATATTTACACTATACACTTTATGACGATCGGGATCTCCTTTTATGGATACTTCAGAAGAATCAACATTTATTGATTCTATTGTTCCCGATAGTTTTAATGACAGATCATCGGGGTCAAATATTTTGAATGGACCAATTTTTTTATTGATCCCATGTATTGCTCCAAGGTTAAGCTGCCACCCCGAATTCTCGTTGAATGTCAATTCCCCAAAAACATTTTTGCTTCTATCAAATGGCTTATTCAAAAAATTGCAGAAAAGATCAGTACGATCCTCGTTTGCTACATAAATTTTTGGCTTCTGTTCATAAACATTACGCATGTATTGCCTTATGCGGCTATTCAGGCTGTAGTAAGTAATATCACCCCTTGAAGTATTCAATACATTCAATAAAGCCCTGGTAAAAACGGCCTCTCCTGAAATTTCAACCGCAGACTCATCGGACTCACAAGCAGACAAGTTATAATGCTTGCCTTCAGGCAGAAGCTCGGTATCACTCAACTGCAAGAAATTATTTTTATCTATTTCTTTGCTAAAAATAAAGTTGTTCCAATCCCTTTGAGGAAATACAAAAGCTCCTCTTTTTTCAATTACGTTAGCGAATGACTCTTTCAAGAGATATCCATTGCGTGTATTGTCACCCGAGTGACAGCAATCAAAAATTGTTACAATATGAGATCGCTTTTGTGAAAGCTTGCTGATCAACCAACGCAATTCTTTATCAGCAAGTAAAAAATCATCACTACTTTTTGAAAAATAGCAGGCAATAGATTCAAGCCTGTTATCGGTTTCCGATTTAAAAATGGCTTTATCGGCAAATTCCTGTGTGCCATGTCCCGAAAAATAAAAAAGTACGGTATCTTCTTTACCAGCTTTTCCCAGGTGATCTTCGAACAGCCGAACGATCTCCTCCTTGGTTGCATTATGATCTGCCAGAAGTTTTATAGAAGTTTCAAAGGAGGATTCTGCCTTCAGGTATTTCCTGATCTTCTCCGCGTCAGAAACACAACCATATAATTTTGGAAATTTTACCTTTTTGCCGGCCAATAAAATATTTTCGTTATACTCATTTATGCCCACGAGAAGTGCATACAGTTTCGGTTTGCGAGGGATGATCTTATCCATTTTACTCACTTTTGAAATGAATGGAATATTCTTACTAGAAAGCCGCACTTTTACTAAACAGCTCCTGTCAAATAGTCTTAAGGTGCTAATAAATCAACTTAACCGAAACGGTATTCAAGGGAGAGAATTGAAAATTAAAAATACTAAGAATGCTTACCTATGAACATACCCCAAAAGGGTGATTTTATAACCTTTATCTGTCAAGTTACTTTCAAACTATATACAGATGACTTTCGAAACAGCTCGACGTGAATATTAGAAGATGTATTTTTATAGAGTGAATAACAACCCCGTAATCCTTTTCGATGGTGTTTGCAATCTCTGCAGTGGAAGTGTTCAATTTATTTTAAAAAGAGATAAGGAAAAAAAGTTTTCGTTTGCTTCACTTCAATCTAACTACGGAAAAGGTCTTTTAAAACAACTCGATCTTCCTACAGATACTTTCAATTCCTTTATACTTTATGAAAAAGGAAAAATTCACACCCGTTCTGCAGCTGCGTTGAAAATGTTCGAGCAATTAAAAGGCTGGGGTTGGGTAAAAATATTCTGGATCGTTCCAAAATTTATTCGTGATGCTATTTATAATCTGATCGCAAAAAATCGTTACAAATGGTTTGGCAAGAAAGAAGAATGCTGGTTGCCAACACCTGACTTGAAAGCAAGATTTTTAGATTAGTACAAAATTAGCCTCTCACTTCCGTAAGAGGCTCCGTCTAATTATAAAACCGCCCTTTAATAAATCATTTTATGGATTGATCTTAGTAAAACGATAGACTGTTTTATATTTTACATCTATTGTTTCGTGTATGTCAGATGGAGGAGTCAATGGTGCTTTTCCTCCTTTCGTTGCTATACGTTGTATGTAATCAACATCAGCAAAAATTCCGATTGGCGTAGTACCAATCTTTGGCATCAATAATAACCAATCTATACTTTCAGGATCCGGGCTGGGTGCTGTTCTTGCAGGAGAAAACTGTTGACCAAAGATCGAATCAAGTGGTGATGTTGCCCAGAAAGGGCCTGCACCATGCGTACCAACTTTTGCATTGGTAATATCATAAAGATCTGCTTGCGGCGCTACAAAAACCCATTCATAAGTAACGGGATCACTTCCTGCTTTAATTCTTGCTTTATATTTCTGCACACCTACTGCATAGTAAGTAGCAACTCTTGTATTTCCATTCGGCAAATTTTCCGGAACAGAAACTATTGAAGGTATTGTTAAATTTTCACTTGCAATAATGTGTGCTGCAGGCGAATTGCCATTTGCTTCGAGAGACGAACCTGCAGAAACAGCTTGTAATTGGTCATTAGAATTTTTAAGTACTACATCCTTATTGCAACCAATGAAAGCAGTTGCAAATAGAAAACCGATCATTAATGGTTTTTTGAGTTGATTTGGTTTGTGTTCCATGTTGATAAAGGTTTAAATTGTTTTAAATAATAGGGCAAATTTGATCACAAACATGCCTGAACAAAATAGCACTTTAGCGAAAGTGGTCTTTATTTGAGTGAGTGTATAGAGATCATTATTACAATGATCTTAGTTGATCTAAAAAGAAATGCCCCGAAATCGGGGCGTTAGCGTATTGATTGCTCATGATTCAGTCGGAGAGTTTGATCAGTTTTATTTCTTTGTGTTGTTTGCCTTGAATAACTTTTACAAAATATGTTCCTTCGATCTTAAAATAAAAACTGGAAGAAAAAAATCTGCTTATAGAAAAAAATGAAAGAGTATTACAAATTTTAGATCGTGATCTCTCCTTGCATGTAAAATACACATTGCCCCGACATAGTTACTCTATCCCCCCACCACTTGCATTCCAATTCACCACCTCGTTGTGAAAGTTGTTTGGCAAACATTTTCTTTTTATTCAATTTCTCCGCCCAAAAAGGAATGAGTTGTGAATGAGCTGAACCAGTTACAGGATCTTCATCAATACCGGCAGAGGGGGCAAAAAATCTTGAAACAAAATCAACGCCTTCTGTTCCCGGTGCAGTGATAATTACTTTATAACCGGTATTTTTCAGTGCTGAGAAATCAGGAGAACATTTTTTTACTGCCTCCTCATTTGGCAATTCAACAAGCAGGTCACGGTTCTTATAAACTCCTACTATTTCATCGACTTTCAATATATACATTAATTCTTCTGGATATTCAGGGAAGCGTTCAGGTTTCCATGAAGGAAAATCCATATGCAATACATCACCTCGCTTCTCCACAGATAGCTTGCCGCTTTTGCAATTGAAATGAACAGTATCATTTTCAAAATCAAGTTTATTAAAAATGATCCACGCAGATCCTAAGGTAGCATGGCCGCATAGATTGATCTCGATGCCGGGTGTAAACCAGCGAAGTTCGAAATCAATTCCTTCTTCTATGGAAGGAACAAAGAAAGCCGTTTCGCTTAAGTTATTTTCCATTGCAATGCGTTGCATAAGTTCTGTATCGAGCCATTTTTCCAATGGGATCACTGCAGCGGGATTGCCCTGGAATAACTTATTAGTAAAAGCGTCAAGTTGGTAAATAGTGAGTTGCACAGTGGTTTATTTTTTTCTTAAATAATTTGTGGCACAAGAATAATCCCCTGTCCTCCAAAACATTTTTAGCAAAACTTGGTTTTATATCTGCATTTAAAGCAAGGCTGATGATCGTATTATAACTTGGGGAGACAAATTCTTGTTTGGTAAATTTAGACTTCGATACAATAAGCTGCGATAGGTGATCTGTTTGCGAAGAAGAAACAAAAGATGTAAAAGAAAATAAAACAATAGTGATTATACGAATCATGGTGGTGATCTTCAACAGAAGCTTTTTTGTTTAATGGTGCTACTAAACTAAAAAAAAATCAGCTGACTACAAACAATTGTGGAAACTTTCAACAGGCTTTATTCACTCATCATCTTTTTAATGGCGGTTTCAATTTCTTCAGCATTGGGCTTGCTGAAATAATCACCATCGCTGCCATAAGAGGGCCGGTGTTCTTTCCCTGTTAAAGTTCTTGGGGCTACATCAAGGTAACGATAGCCGTCTTGCTTTTCCATTACTTTATTAAACATGAATGCGGCGGCTCCACCAGGAACATCTTCATCAATAAATATGATCCGGTTTGTCTTCTTAAGAGATTCAAGGATTTTATGATTTACATCGAACGGCAGCAAAGTTTGTACAT
>DATDCP010000424.1:0-3496 GCA_036524255.1 Chitinophagaceae bacterium | reverse complement strand
TTTTCAACACTCTGTGAAATCAATTTAAAAACTGTAACATTGCTCTGCCCTATTTTCGCAGCCACAAGCAACTATGGATCTTACATTTTTACAACACATCAATTGGTGGCAAATAGTTTTTTATGCATTTGCTGCAGTTACGTTTATCCAATTATTTTATTATCTCTGGTTTTTCAGCCGTGTGGCATTTTACAAATTAAAAAAGAAAACAAGGACCCAGCAACATCCTGTTTCGGTAATTGTTTGCGCAAGAGATGAAGACGAAAACCTGGCCCGGCATCTTCCCGGCTTATTGGTGCAGGAATATTCTTCCACTTATGAAATAATTGCGGTAAATGATAATTCTGTTGATGATTCCAAATACATTTTGCAGGAACTTAAAAAAACGTTTAAAGACAAATTACATGTGGTGGAATTGACGCAGGAAGCAAAACTGATCAATGGAAAAAAATACCCGCTAAGCATAGGAATAAAAGAAGCAAATCATGAAGTGATGCTTTTAACGGATGCCGATTGTGTGCCAGCGAGTGAACATTGGATACAAAAAATGCAGGAGGCTTACCAGGATGGTGTAGAGATCGTATTAGGCTATGGCGCTTATCATAAAAGGCCGGGTTTGTTAAACAAACTTATCAGGTTTGAAACTTTTCATTCGGCCATTCAGTATTTATCATTTGCACTAGCTGGCATTCCGTATATGGGAGTAGGTCGCAATCTTTCTTATAAGAAGGCATTATTTTTCAAACAAAAAGGGTTTTCCTCTATCAATCATATACCAGGCGGTGATGATGATCTATTTGTAAATAAATCAGCAAATAAAAAAAATGTTGCGGTAGTCATAGATAAAGATGCAGCAACATTGTCAATTCCAAGAAAAACATGGAAGAGCTGGGTAAAACAAAAATACCGGCATTATACAACGGCCAAGTATTATAAGCCAGTTCATAAATTTCTCCTGGGATTATATACTTTTTCTCAATTCTTTTTTTATCCATTATTTATCACGTCAATTTTATTTTATGATTGGCGAATTGTATTAATTGTTTTTGGAACAAGATTTATCGTCCAGGCATTGATCTATTTTTTTGCAATGAAAAAATTGAATGAAAAAGATCTTTGGCCCATGTTTCTACTGCTGGATATCTGGATGTTCTTTTATTATATCATATTTGCAAGGTCGCTTTGGCAGAAGCCACAGCGAAGCTGGAACTAATTTTATTTGGCAATCGGCAATATGCAGATCATCCTAAAATATTTTTCTGATTTTACTCCCGTACAGCTAAACCAATTTGCTGCGTTAGATGGATTGTATAAAGAATGGAATAGCAAGATCAATGTGATCTCAAGAAAAGATATAGATAGCTTATATGAAAAACATGTGCTTCACTCGCTTGCTATTGCAGCCACCTTTCAATTTAAGCCTGGCATGGAAATCCTTGATATAGGAACCGGTGGTGGTTTTCCGGGCATTCCTTTAGCAATATTTTTTCCTGATGTAAAATTTCTTCTTGCAGATAGTATTGCAAAAAAATTAAAAGTGGTGGATGCAGTTACAGAAGGATCAGGGTTGAAAAATGTAACCACACAACATATAAGAGTAGAAGAAATCAAAAACCGGAAATTTGATTTCGTGGTTTCCCGTGCTGTTGCTCCTTTAAAAGACCTTTGGAGATGGAGCAAACCCCTGCTAAAGAAAAGCCATGCACCATTAGTTCAGAGTTCGGAGCCAACAAACCCTTCACAAACTTCGCCTCCCGGGCTTATATGTCTGAAAGGCGGAGATCTAACAACTGAAATACATGACAGCGGAACCCGGCCACGGGTAATGGAAATAGCTGATCTTTTTAATGAGGAATATTTTAAGATGAAATATTTACTCTTTGTGTCCCGCTAGGCAAAATATACCGGAAAGTGGTATTGCCGATATTACCCCGGAAGCTACCTTTGAAAAATGAAAGAAATCACTGTTTGCATTGTAGATGATGTGAGTGAATTGAGACATGCTCTTGAAGAGATCGTCTCCTCAGCCAATGGCTATAAATGTATTGGCACAATGAGCAATACTACCGAAGCCCTTACAAGAATTCCCGTATTAAAGCCTGATGTCGTACTAATGGATATAAACCTCGGTGAAAGCGAAAGTGGTATTGATATGGTGAGAGAATTAAAGCCAATAATGCCTGCTACAAATTTTATGATGTGCACTGTATATGAGGATGATGAAAAGATATTTGAAGCATTAAGCGCCGGGGCCAGCGGTTACATTCTTAAAAAAACCGAACCACAAAAGCTTTTGGAAGCAATAAAAGAATTGCACGAAGGCGGTGCTCCAATGAGCAGCCAGATCGCAAGAAAAGTTGTTTTCGCTTTTCGTGATAAACCGATCGCTGCGCATCACTCACCGGGTATTGAGCAACTTTCTCATCGTGAAAAACAAATTTTGGAAGAGCTTTCCCGCGGACTAATGTATAAAGAGATAGCTAACGTTTTATTTATCAGCCCCGAAACTGTAAGAAAACATGTTTATCATATTTATGAAAAGCTCCACGTTACCAACCGCGTAGAAGCTGTAAATAAATTTTTTGGTCGTTAAAAACCCCTTTTTTCATCCTTTCAGTATCAATAATACCACGAAAGTGGTATAGGTGGGGATCATGACCATCTTTAACTTTAATTCTGATTTAAAGGTCCCTATTACACAACCATTGATCTTAAGCCTTTTCTCATGGCAATAGAATAAACCCGGAGTAGTGCCGGGTTTTTCATTTTATCTTATTCCACTTAAGTCTATTTTGTTATCTTTTTTTTGAATATCGGCCAACCTTTGCGAAGGATCGATCTCACCAATAGAAATATCACCAAGTTTATGCGATGATTCAATGATATAAGTAGTGTGTGTCCATTTCCATGGTTCATATACTTTTCGGGAAACAGATGCATTTTCGGTGGGCTTTTCTCCAAACATAAGGTACATCGGGATATAATGAAGCTCTCTGCTTCCATCTTTAAACGTAAGTTGAAAATCTATTGGCATTGGAATATCTCCAACTCTGCGAATCCTCACTTTGGTTTTGCCAGCTTCTTCCCACAAGCTATCGATACTGTAATCAATAGTTTTTGTGGAACTGATCCAATATTCACGATACCAATCCAGTTTCATATCACTTATCTTTTCTGCTACCCTTAGAAAATCATTTGCGTTAGGATGCTTAAATCTCCACAACCGGTAATATTCAAGCATGATCTTTTTCAAATTTTCTTCGCCGGCAATATATCCTAATTGCGAAAGAAACACACAACCCTTGGAATAAACAGCATTGCCATATGCAAGATTCGTGTTGAAATGATCGGCATGTGTTGTCAATGGTTCTTCTTTTCCACTTTTTGCCAATGAATAATAACCAGTATAATTAGCCCGGTGTGCAAAGTTCGTATCATTCCTAAGAAATGCTTGCGTTCTATCAGTTGCAAATTCAGTAAACCCTTCATCCATCCA
>DATDCP010000423.1:0-4242 GCA_036524255.1 Chitinophagaceae bacterium | reverse complement strand
AAAGCAAATGGCGTTAAGTCGTGGTATGATCGGTGCACAGGGTGAGGTGCCTAAGGTAGCTTGTCCATTTCATAAAAAAACGTTCTCGCTGAAAACGGGTGAATGCCTGAATGGAGACATGTGTGCCATTAAAACGTTTCCCGTAAAAGTGGAGAATGGAAGAGTGTTTATCGGCCTCATCCCGACCTTCTCCGAAGGAGAAGGCCACCAGAGCACATAACCTTGCTTTTCGACGACACTGATACAGAATCAGAGTTTTTGAAAATGCAGAATAGAGATATAAAGCTGATGTGTTAGTTATGATGTTTGGGTCTGTAATACAGCACCGTCCTTCTCCAACCGGAGAAGGATAAGAGGATGAGGCCAGATGCCATGAAAACAGAAAGTACAAGTGAGTGACACAACAGACGATGCCATGAAAAACTAAAGATCGTAACCAACTAAAAATTATAAAAAGTAAATATGATTAAAACGAGAAACAAAATTCAATTAATTATTATCCTTCATTGAAGGGAATAAAAAAACCCCGACTCGAAATGGAAGCTCGGCCGGGGCAGTGATTCTAAATTGACAAACAATCTAAAACCAAACACAAAACTATGGCAAAAAAGCAAAAAGTCAGGTTACTTTCTTTAGCAGGAGGGTTTCTACTGATGGCATTATTTTCTAATGCCCAGTTTACTTTAGTTGGCCAGTTACGCCCAAGAACCGAAGTACGCAATGGCTATGGCAACCTTGTATTAAAAGGTTCCAAATCTGCTGTGTTTACTTCACAGCGGACAAGATTGACATTCGGTTACAAATGGGATCGCTTAACCTTTGGCGCCAGCATCCAGGATGTAAGAGTATGGGGACAGGATGCATCAACTATTTCAAATGCTGATGGCAACCGTTTGATGCTGCATGAAGGTTGGGCCGATCTTACTTTATTCAACAAAGCCGATACAACCATCAAAGCAAAAGGAATTGATTTGATGAGTATCAAGATCGGCCGGCAGGAACTGAACTATGACGATGTTCGCCTGATTGGCAATCTCGATTGGTTACAGCAGGGCCGTCGTCATGATATGGCATTATTAAAAACAGTGCATAAAGGATGGCAGGTTGATATAGGGTATGCATTTAATCAAAACTCAGATGCATTTGGTATTACCAATACATCATATGTCCCTTCCAATGTAGCACCCTACGTAACAAATTCATTGGGTGAATTAGTTCCTACCCCAGCGGGACTTCTTCCAATGGCGCCATCGGGCAGTGCAGCAAACAACAGTACAAAAACCGGTACACCAGTTTGGACAAATCCTCCAACAACAAATGGTGGCAGTCAGAATTATAAATCATTTACCAGTTTATACGTAAGTAAAAAATTTAACCAGACAAAATTCTCAGCACTTCTCTTCAACGACAATTTTGGAAAATATAAAATTGACTCTGTGGGCAGCGCTATTGCAGGTTACGTTTATGGAAGAAGGTTTGCTCCTTCCGGTCCAACCGATCCATTTGATTATACGGGTACTCACCATCGGTACACTTATGGGTTAATGATAAACCATACTATCGGTAATGCATCTGGTTTTGGAAAAATTGCTATCCAGGTTGCATACTATGCTCAGAGTGGAGAAAACAGGGATGGTGTTGAAATGAAAAAAGCATATCACTATACAGCTTCTGCTACTTATCAAAAAGGAAAAATAAGTTTTACACCTGGCTATGATGTATTGAGTGGTAATGATGCGACAACTATTGAAGATGAAAAATTTGATCCTTTGTATGGAACACCGCACCGCCACTGGGGTTATATGGATTATTTCTATGTAGGCACCGGTTCTCCTGCTGGTGGTTTGAAAAATCCATATTTCAAATTCAAATACACCGGCAATACATTAACAGCAGGTCTTGATTTTCATCTTTTTTCTATTGATGAAGACATGAAAAAAGCCGACGGAACATTCATTGATAAAAACCTGGGCAATGAGCTTGATTTTACACTAAACTATAATATGAACAAGTTCACCAATATCGAACTCGGGTATTCAATCATGAATGCAAAGAGCAGCATGACGTTCGCAAAAGGGCAGGCTACAACTGATGCAGTGGCGGATAACTATAAAAAAACAGGAAACTGGTTTTATGCGATGATCCGGTTTACACCAGATTTCTTTTATACAAGACCAGTAGCCATCAAACAGTAGTGAAATTGAACAGCCGAATTTTTATTAGTAACAATTAAAATCAGAAAACATGAAACTCAATATAAGAAGATCGATCCTTTTCATCTGCATAGCAACAATGTTTGTTGTCGTATCCTCATTTAAAGTAACCCCGCCTGCCAGGAAAATAAAACTGGGGTTTATATCTCTCACCGATTGCGCCCCACTCGTCGCCGCCAAAGAATTAGGTCTTTTTGCAAAATACGGAGTAGATGTTGAACTGGAGAAAGAAGCATCTTGGGCAGTTGTAAGAGATAAAATACTGAATGGTGAAATTGATGGTGCACATTGTTTATTCTCCATGCCATTTTCGGTTTATACTGGTATTGGTGGTAAAGCAGGACAGGAAATGAAAATTGCAATGGTGCTTAATAACAATGGCCAGGCAATTACTTTGTCAAAAGATTTTTGCGGCCTGGTGGGGTTTAAAGAAGTAAATAAAGTAGCAGCTTCAGTAAAAAACATACAGGGTCGTAAGGAAGTAACATTTGCTATGACCTTTCCCGGCGGTACGCATGATATATGGCTGCGCAATTGGTTGGCTGCTGCCGGTATCAATCAAAAATCAGTAGGCATCATTACAATTCCTCCGCCACAAATGGTAGCTAATATGAGAGTAGATAATATGGAAGGTTATTGTGTCGGTGAGCCATGGAACGGTCTGGCTGCTGCGCAGAATGTTGGCTTCACGCATATTTCATCACAGGATATATGGAAAGATCATCCTGAAAAAGCATTGGTGGTTAACGCAGAGTTTGCCAAAAATGATAAAGAAGATTTGAAAAAAGTAATGAAAGCGATCATTGAAGCATGTAAATGGCTTGATGTAATGGGCAATCGTTCCAAGGCTGCATCATGGCTTTCCAAACCTAATTATGTAAATGCGCCAGTACAGGTTCTCGAAGCAAGGTTAAAAGGCTCTTATGATCTCGGCTGCGAATTGGGAATACAGAAATACAAAGATGATTATATGCTGTTTTATAATAACGGCATTGTAAACACACCTAAGAAATCTTATGGCATTTGGTTTATGGCGCAGTATGTACGGTTTGGTTATTTAAAATCGGATCCTGATTACAAAAACATTGCTGATAAATTAATATTAAGTGATCTGTATGCAGAGGTGGCAAAAGAAATGAATGTGCCTGTTCAGCCGGATATGCAAGCTTTCAAAACAACTTATGATGTGCAGTTTGACCCGAATAATGCTGCCGCATATTTAAAAATGGCAAAGAGATAATGAAAAGTGATTAGTCGTTAGCTCAATAATGGGTTTAAATATTTTGAAGCTCTTTTTAAGTAAAAAAAAATGAACAACATGAAAAATATTTTCTCACTCAAAACACTTTGGTCAGTACTTTATTTTTTAGCTGGCATTGCATTGATGGGTGGAATATGGGAACTGATTTCAAATCTTACCAAAAATGAAATTCCATCGCCGCGAAATACATGGATAGTGTTTAAAGAAGTAATTCAAAACCCCATGCAGGATGATCCGGATTTTAAAGGCATTGGAGTAAAGCTATTGAGCTCATTAAAACGGGTTGGTATTGGTTTCGGCTGTGGCAGCCTTGTTGCCATTCCAATCGGTATGCTGATGGGTTCGAATAAAATAATCATGAATATTATCAATCCGATGGTACAAATACTTCGTCCTGTTTCACCATTGGCATGGTTTCCATTAGGACTGGCTATCTTCCAGGATTCACCTCAGGCCAGCATTTTCATGATATTTATTTGTTCGCTATGGCCCACGCTTATCAATACAGCTTTTGGAGTTGCAACTATTCCGCAGGATCATAAAAATGTTGGTAAAGCTTTTGGTTTTTCAACATGGAAAAACATTACAAAGATCGTAGTGCCTTATACGCTGCCTCATATTCTAACCGGTTTACGATTATCAATTGGAGTAGCCTGGATGGTTATCGTAGCAGGTGAGATGTTATCTGGCGGTATGGGTCTTGGTTATTTCGTTTGGGAGGAAGGATTTAATGGTGGCAGTATTGCTAAGATCATCGTTGCAATCATC
>DATDCP010000422.1:0-3785 GCA_036524255.1 Chitinophagaceae bacterium | reverse complement strand
AATATCGCCGACTTTCTTGCGCCGATCAATAAAAATGAACTCAATTTTGACCAGGGTTATAAAGAAGGCACGATCGGGTTTACCATAAAAGTGCATGATGAAGAGGATTTTCCTGATATAGATGAAGCCGATCTTGTTTTGATCGGTTGCGGTGAGCAACGAGGCAATGGCCATCATTTGGCATATAGCGCCGGGCCCGATGCCATACGCCGCCAATTCTATCAATTATTTTTCTGGCACCAGGATCTGAGAATTGCTGATCTCGGCAATCTTCGTAAAGGCGCTGATCTTGCAGATACTTATGCGGCATTAAGAACTGTTGTTAATGAATTGATCAATGAAAAGAAAACGGTAATTATTCTCGGTGGCTCGCATGATCTTACCCTGGCGCAATATTATGCGTATGAACAAAACAAATCGATCATTGAAGTGACGAATGTCGATGCACTTATTAACCTGGATCTTGATTCTGATTTTCGATGCGATAATTTTTTAATGGAAATGCTGACAGGCGAACCGAATTATGTTCGTCATTATAATCATATCGGTTTTCAAAGCTATTATGTACATCCACGAATGTTAGAAACGATGGATAAACTGCGCTTTGATTGTTTTCGGGTTGGGCATGTAAAAGAAAATATTGATGAGATGGAACCGGTGATCCGAAATTCACAACTATTCAGCTTTGATATTTCTGCTTTGGCGTATGCATATGCCCCTGCAAATACTACCGGTTCGCCTAATGGTTTTAATGGCGAAGAAAGTTGTGTGCTGATGCGTTATGCAGGTATGAGCCCGAATGTAAATACCATCGGTATTTATGGTTATGATCCCGATAAGGACCAGCATGATCTTACTGCCAAACAAATTAGCCAGATGCTTTGGTATCTACTCGATGGCCGCAGCCGTGGAAGAAGAGAAGCTAAGATCGACGAGCGAGAATCTTTCAATGAATTCCACATGGCATTTGCAGAAGTGGATACTACTTTTATCCAAAGCAAAAAAACCGGCCGCTGGTGGATGCAATTACCTGATAAACGTTTTATCGCCTGCAGCTATAAGGATTATTTACTCGCCAGCAGTAATGAGATACCGGAGAGATGGTTAAGGGCTCAGGAGAGAAGTTAAAACAACCCCCTGTCTCCTAAAGGGGAGACTTAGATTTACGCATTCTTTTTTTTCTGTGGTTATTCAAATGTTGAAGAGGAAGATATATAGCTAGGCATTGCACTTAAGCGCCGCTCCTTCTCCAAATGGAGAAGGAGATGGAGGAAGAGGTCAGCTGAATTACTACTATTAAACTTCTGTTGCGACGCTCCGTTCATCATCCTTATCTTTATTCAGCAATTAAATATCACTACTAAATGCTCAATGTTCAATTAAGAGGGTTATTCAGCCTGAAGAAATTATTAATTATTAATTTTTCATTATTAATTTTCACATCATGCAGTGTTCAACAGAAGATCTCCAAATCTGCAAAGCAAGTCATTAACGATACTTCACTTCTTACCGCCCATGTTGGGATTAGCATTTATGAACCCGAATCAGGAAAGTATTGGTTCAATTACCAGGGCGATAAATATTTTGTACCGGCAAGCAATACAAAAATCCCAACCTGTTATGCTGCGATGAAGTATTTGGGAGATAGTTTGGTGGGTGCAAGAGTTTTAGAATATAGAAATGATTTGATAGTCCTTCCAACAGGGGACCCAACTTTTGTAAACGAAGAATTTACATATCAACCTGTATTGCAAGAGTTAAAACAAAAAGGTAATTCAATTATTATTCGATTTGGATCATGGACGAGTCACAGATGGGGAAATGGCTGGTCGTGGAATGATTATGAGGAATCTTACATGGCCGAAAGATCACCAATGCCGATGTATGGAAATATAGTTAAGCTTTTTGATATAAATGATAGCTCATTGACTGTATTTGGGAAAACAGACACCGCATCATATAATACATTCCCTAGGATGTTTTCTAAAAATGAATTTTGGAGTAAATACAAGTATAATTGGAGTTTTTTTACTAAAGAATATGCTCACGAAATAATTGATTCTAAAAATAAGTCAAGAGAGATAATAAAATTCAAAGGAGGTCGGGATATCGGAAGTAATTTGTTTTATGCAAAGCCAACATACGAATATCAAAAAGTTCAATTAATTCCTTATTTCACTTCTAATTCAATAACAAATCAATTATTGACTGATACGCTTCATAAGTTAGCTCGAAATGAAAATGTTTATTTTGATGGGCATGAGCAATTAAAAATTAAAGACTTTAAAATAATCCATTCTCAACCCACTGACTCCTTACTTAAACCCATGATGCATCGCAGTGATAATTTTTTTGCCGAACAGAGTTTATTAATGGTGAGCAATGAAAGTCTGGGTGTAATGAATGATGCAAAGATCATTGATACATTATTAAAAACTGATTTTAAAGACCTTCCGCAAAAACCAAGATGGGTGGATGGCTCAGGCCTTAGCCGTTATAATTTATTTACGCCGCAAGATTTTGTTTCTATTCTGAATAAGATGAAAAATGAATTTGGGATGGAAAGGATAAAAGTCATATTTCCAACCGGCGGGACAGGTACGATTAGTAATTATTATAAAGCTGACAGCAATTTTATTTTTGCTAAAACAGGAACTCTCTCCGGTGTAGTTGCTCTCAGCGGTTTTTTATATACAAAAAAAGGTAAACTTCTTATTTTTTCTACTCTTGTTAATAATCACCAGGCTTCATCAACTGCAGTAAGAAGAGCGGTGGAGAAGTTTATACAGGGAATTAGGGAGAAGTATTAAGTTTTAAGTTGTAGGTTATAAGTAAGATTCGAAATTAAACTTACTTAAAACTTAATACCTATAACTTACAACTCACACTCCGAACATTTTCTCTAACTGTTCTTTCTTAAATTCTAAATAAGTAGGATTTCCATTTGGCGATGAGTTAGGCTGTTTGCATTCGAATAGATCTTCAATCAGTGCTTCCATTTCTTTCTCGGAAAGTTGTCTTCCGGCCTTAATTGATTGTTGCCAGGCAAGAGAACGAATTAATTTTTCTCTTTTTGAAAACTTCAGATCATTACTGAAGTGTTTGTATTGTTCCAGCAAAGAATCGATCACTTGTTTTTCATTTCCCTGTGTTACATCAGCCGGTGTTCCCTGGATAACAAATGTATTTTTGCCAAATGGTTCGATCATATAGCCAAGCTGTTGCAGGTCATTCATTAGATCCTCCAATAAAACGGTATCTGCCGGAGCTAATTCAATAGTAACAGGAAACATGCTGCGTTGTGTTGCTACTGCTTTTCCTTTTGCTGCTTCCTGCAATCGTTCATAAATAATTCTTTCATGAGCAGCTTGCTGATTAATAAGAATAAAACCACTCGCAGTTTGGCAAAGAATGTATTCATTATGAAGTTGAGTTAGGCTTGTATCGTGAATGGTGAATGGTGAATGGTGAACAGGCGAAACCTCACTTGAATATTGAACATTGAGCATTGATCGTTGAACATTTTCTCCCGACTCCTGACTCCCGACTCTTGACTCCCGACTTTCGTAAAAATCCCTCCAATGCTTCAGCTCACTTCTATTCGTTGGCTCAATAAAATGTGCTTTATTTTTTTCTGTAAATCCTTTGAAGATAGAGCCAGAGGTTGCTGCTGATTTTTTTTCTTCAGTAAATGGTTGCTGAATGGACGATAATTGTTGTATAGATGCATCCAGTTCAAAATCCAAAGTAGGAGTGACGCTGAATTGTGCCAACGCATGTTTCAC
>DATDCP010000421.1:0-4689 GCA_036524255.1 Chitinophagaceae bacterium | reverse complement strand
CAGTTGAAAAAGAACTTCCCGACGGTGATAATACAAAAATCGCAGGGTTGAAAATAAAATTTTCTGCTATAAAAGCAACTCACAGAGGTGGAACAAAGGGTGAAGAAAATAAAGCAGCAAAAGAAAAAGCATAAGAATATTTATTTCCATAATCGTTTCTGAAGTCAAGGGCTGCGCAATTTGAGATCAGATAGCGGCAAAATCCATTACAATGATCTGGTTGTATCATTCACACATCGAATATGTGTGAATGATACAACTAATTTCTACAATCTTGTAACACTCACCTGCCGGAATAAACTCAGTTTTGCATATTAATAAAAATATAATGAAACAATTATCCATTCTTTTTTTTGGTCTTTTAATATCTTTTTCAGTTCTGGCACATAAAAATATAGCAGGAAATAATTTAACTGTTAGTATAAATGGCAATAAAAACCTGCAGGTATCTATAGATGGAAAAGATTTTAACCTCTCAAACGGCAGTACCCTTGGTAATAAAACAACCTTTGTACTGAACAATCTTGAGGTGGGTCAGCATACATTACAAATAACCCGTACAGATCTGAACACGATGAGATCCGACAGGATCTCTGCCCCATTTAATCTCAGGAATAATTATGAGATGCTGATAAATATAAACAACAATGGAAGTTTAGAGCTTATAGAAAATCTGAAGCCAGGAATTTCTGACAACCAGGTCGCGATAAATAATGCTGATTTTAATCTTTTATTGAAAAATGTAAAAGCCCAACGTTCAGCCAGCGCAAGAAGGAACACAATATCAACTGCATTTAATAATACAAGTACATTTTTTACCACAAACCAGGTAGTTCAGTTACTTCAATTAATAAATGCGGAAAATTTCAGGCTTCAATTATCGAAATTATCTTACCGGTCTGTTACAGATCGTAGTAATTTTTACCAGGTATATGAATTGCTCAATAGCCAGGCTGGTAAAGATGAGTTGGTTGCTTATGTAAACAATTATAATGAAGGTGGCAATCCAAATTCAACAATGAGTAATGTCAACTTTACTAATTTATACCAAACCATACAGCAGCAATGGCCTGTAAGCACACAAATGAATTCCTTAACCAATGCATTTAATAACACTTCTAATTATTTCACTACTTACCAGGCAAGTCAACTGATTCAAATAGTAAGTGCTGAATCAAACAGGCTTCAGTTGGCGAAAATATCTTATCGCAGTATAACTGATCAAAGCAATTTCAACCAGATCTATAATTTGTTAAGTACCCAGGTAAGTAAAAATGAATTATCTGCTTATATAAATAATAATTCAAATGGCAGTAATCCAAACGGCGCAATGACAGATGCCAACTTTACTAACTTATACCAAAATATTCAACAGCAATGGCCCGTTGGCACACAAATGAATTCTTTGACCAATGCGTTTAATAACACTTCCAATTATTTCACTACTTACCAGGCAAGTCAGCTGATCCAAATAGTAAGTGCTGAATCAAACAGGCTTCAGTTGGCGAAAATATCTTACCGCAGCATAACTGATCAAACTAATTTTAACCAGATCTATAATTTACTAAGTACCCAGGCAAGTAAAAATGAATTGGCTACTTATCTAAGTGCGAATTACAACACAGGGACCGTAGCAAATGTTGCCATGACTGATGCAAACTTTACAAGTTTATACCAAAGCATCCAGGGAAAATATCTTCCTTTTGAAAAGATGAATTCACTAACCAGCACTTTTAATATTACAAGTAATTATTTTACGAGTGCCCAGGCAAAACAATTAATTTCATTAGTTTCATCTGAAAGTAATAGACTTCAACTGGCCAAATTATCATACCGTACTATTGTTGACCGTGGCAATTTTAATCAATTGTATGAGTTGCTTAATGGCCAGACAAGCAAGAATGAATTAGAGACTTATGTAAAAGCGTACAAAGATTGATTTTCACAAGTACAATACACTGTCTTTATTGCTAAAAACCCATGAAACTTTAAACTTATAACCACTGGTAATAACTGGTGGTTATTCTTCTTTCGGAACTTTCAGTTCCAATTTTAGTTCATCTATATCCATTTCCCGTTCTACCTTTTTGATAGCCGCATCGCTGAATTCTCCTTCTTTGTGAATTTTTACCAATAACTCCCTTTTAAATTTGCCGATCTCTAATTGGGCATTTACCAGGTCAGTGGGTGGTGGTGGTTTTATTTCTTCATCATTACGTTTCGCCTTTTTTTGAAGTCGAATTTCTTTTGTGAGATCATTGATCTGCAATTCATACTTCTTTTTTAGTTGTTCCTGTAATTCATTATCCAATTGCATTGGAAAATCCTGCTCAATAAAATTAAGTGTGCTGGTGGCAAGATATAATTGCAATTCTTTTTCCTCTTCAATGGTATTGTCCTGCGGTTTTATTTTTAGCCAGCGTATAAGCAAAGGAAGCGAAAGTCCCTGTACAACCAGTGTTACAAAAATGACAACGAAGGCAAGGAATATGATGGAATGTCTTTTGGGAAAGGCAGTTCCATCTTCTAAAACTAATGGCAAGGCCAGTGCTGCCGCCAACGAAATCACACCTCTTGTGCCCGTCCACGCAACTACCAATACATTTTTCCAGGTGCTATCCTGATTCTCATTAGCCGATAAGTCATCTGTTGTCTTTTTCTTTTTCTGAAAAAAAGTTTGCGAGGAAACGCCGGCAAAAACCCAAATGATGCGAACTACAATAGTAACTGCGCTAATGAGTAACCCATATCCGAGGATCTGTGAAAAAGGATAATTACCAAGATCCTTAATAATAGAAGGCAGTTGAAGGCCGATCAGTATAAACACAAATCCGTGTAATAAAAAAATCAGGGTCTCCCACACTCCTTTTATCCTCATTCTTGCATGGTAAGAAAAAACTTCGGGTGCTCTCCATGATATAACTAACCCCGTGGTTACTACAGCAAGCACACCAGACATGTGGAACTGTTCCGCTGCTAAATAAGATACGTAAGGAGAAAGCAGTGTAAGACTTGTTTCAACAACAGGGTTATTTTCTATTTTTTTGTGAGCCAGTACAAACAAATAACCGACTACAATTCCAATGATGATACCTACACCCGCTACTAACAAAAATTGAAGACCGGCTTTCCAGAATATAAAAGTTCCTGTTGTTACAGCGGTTACTGCATAACGGTAGGCGATCAAAGCGGAAGCATCGTTCACAAGACTTTCGCCTTCTAATATCGTGATCACTTTTTTATTTAACCCCAGGCCTTTTATAATACCGGATGCCGCGACTGCATCAGGTGGAGAAACAACAGCACCTAATACAAAAGCCAGCGGCCAGCTAAAACCCGGAATAAGATAGTGGGCTGTTATTGCCACCGCCACTGTCGTAAAAAAAACTAATGTAATGGCTAAAGCAGATATGGGTCGTATCGCTGTTCTGAATTCGTGCCATGAAGTTTTAGAAGCCGCATCATATAAAAGAGGCGGAAGAATGATAACAAAAACTATATCGGGATCCAATGCGAGATCAGGCAATTGTGGTACAAAACCAATGACCAAACCTGCAGCGACTAACAAAATGGGAAAAGGAAATTTTCTTTTATTAACGATCGCTGTCAGGCTGATCAGGATAACCATTAAAAAAACGACAATTTTGAAGTCTTCCATACTGTCTCAAACTACGTAAAGCAAGAAATATTTATTGAAAAATATTTCAACTAGTAAAATTATAAAGGCAAGTTTAAATTACAATAGTGGGAGCTTTTCTGGCTGTGGTAAAAAGAACGAAAGCAGGCGTTAATTTTTTATAACTACATCTACTTTCTTAGCTTCCACCTTCACACCATTTTTATCTAAAGTGACAGTTGTGCCTTTTTCAGGAGGGTCTTTTACTATTATTACCGGTGAGGCGGGGACAATAACGACTTCTTTCTTAGTCTCAGCAGGTTTGCAAGACATTATAGTTAAAATAGCAGCAAATGACAGGAAACCAATGATCTTTTTCATAATAAAATTTGAGTTGAAAACGCTGCATTTTGTTACAACACGTACGGTGTCACACAGCTTCTATATGGGTCAAACATCATACCCCATATAGTAAAGCAGCGATAATGGTTTTATTTCGTCAGATTGACATGAGGAACCATCACGGGAATCTATTATAAGCTAATTAACAACGGTAATAAGAACCAACAGAAGAGTGATATTAAAACAATGGCAACAAGGTTTATTACAAACCCTGCTTTCATCATTTCTTTTATTTTTATATGGCCACTTGCAAATACGATCGCATTGGGTGGAGTACCCATTGGCATCATGCTTGCACAACTGGCGGCTAAGGTCATTGCTATTCCAAGCACTAATGGATTCATGCCGACCGAATCAGCAAGACTGCAAACAACAGGTGAGAAAACTATTACCTGCGCAATATTGCTCATTACTTCACTTATAAAAAGTGAAATGATAGTTACCATTAATAAAAGCGTAAATCCGCCGCCGGCATATTGCGATAACCAATCCCCCAAATTCTTTATAAGCCCGGTTTTTTCCAATGCACCGGCCAATGCTAACCCTCCACCAAAGAGTAATAATATACCCCAAGCCATTTTTTTGGTATCACCCCATTCAAGCAAGCTACCGTGAATTTCATGTTCCTCTGTTTCATTAAGGTTCTCCAGATGTTTATTGTTTCCCGAAGG
>DATDCP010000420.1:0-3840 GCA_036524255.1 Chitinophagaceae bacterium | reverse complement strand
CCAACCGTCGTATTGAATACCAAAGAAAACATCCTGGGTAAATACATCTATCGAAGAAGCACGGTTAACAGGTCGCCCTGTTTCATCGAAGACAGTTGTATAAAAGGTAGTTTGTAACACACCCACATTTTTCAAACTACCCGGAACGGAGTATACCTCTTTAGCGTTTCCTTCTGCATCGGTAGTGCCTTCTCTTACATCCTTACTTATTGGGCTACTCTCGCTGGAGAAACTAAAATCAAATTTCTCGAATTTGTCGGGGGAAAAATATTTTTGCTTTGTCTGTATCTCTGTTTCATATTTACGATTAGCAGCCGGTGGGCCAAAGAAATTCATTGCATTCACTGAAAGTGTTGTTGTTTCACCCGCTTTCAAAAATTCTTTATCCAATTTTGTATTTACCCTTATTCTATCGGGAACAAATTCTTCAATGCGAAAATCTTTGGAGGCGAGTAACAGATCATTAGAAGTATAAACTTCCAGCGTATAAGAACCCGTAATAGCCGAGATCGCCATTTCAATATTTCCTTCCGTTGAACCCTCTTCATTTAAGGTTTTACGGAATTCTTTTAATTCTTTTCCATTAGGTAAAAGAAATTTCATTTTTACAGGTATCTCACCGGGACTCTTCCATTCCCGATCGCGAAGTATGACAGAGAAATTTATTTTTTCACCCGGGCGATAGATATCTCTTTCGGCATATACAAATGCATCAAGTCCTGAAGGATTGTTTCTTCTTCCGCCCACATCAAAACGTGACGTATTTACTCTTGTGGAGCTAAGTGGTAAATAATTAAAATCATCTTCTGCTTTTGCAATGATCATGGCGGGTTGAAATCCGCTGAAATCTTTTTTTGTATAGACGATCTCAGCAACACCATCACTATTCGTAGAACCTGATCCTATTAATTGATTATTTTTTGAATAAACGGAAACATTCACTCCATTCATTCCTTCGGCAGTTTTAATTGAATTCGCAAACACAAATATTTTATCAACGCCTTCTTTTGCAAGCAACCCGATATCAGATACTGAAACAAAACGGCTATCCCTTACCCAATAATCTTTCATTGAACTGATCTGGATATGATAGATGCCATTAAATTCCGGCAGCCTGTCTTCGAATTGTGATACATTTAAAATTTTTCCACCACCACTTTTTGGTAATGAACGGGTATCAATTTCCTTTTCATAAATAATATCACCCAGCATCGCATCTTCACCGCTGCGGTATTCATAGTCAGAATCTTCCTCGTCATACCGGTTATAACTTGCAGTCGATGGATAATAACCATAGCGATCCATCATCAGCAAATTACTTTCATAGATCTTCGAGATCGTCAGTTTTACTTTTGGAATGCTGGTGATCTTTACTTCCATATTCTTAGCGCCACGTTTTGACAAGTACACAGCTTTTTTACTTGTAAAACTTATACCAGCTTCCAGCTCTCCAAAAGCTACCTGGTGTTGCGATTCCTCTTTTAATTCACCTCCGATCTTTCCACGTAATCCTTCTTTAAGAGTTACCGTGTAGCTCTTTTCAATATCGAATTTATCACTGCGTAATGTCAGGCCGCTTTCATCAACTTCCGTGGTAAATTGAATTGCAGGATCGAACTTGATATATGATTTAAGATCTGCCTCCACAAGTTGCTGACTAGTGGTTAAACGAATGGTTCCTTCGGTACCATCATGCTCCGATTCTACATTTTGAATAGAAAGAACATAAGGTGAAGGAACTGAAAGGTTTTCTGTGATCGATTCGGCAATCGAATTTGTTCCTCCTTCAGGCGCCAGGCCTTTTCCAATTGTGATCTTTGTTTCATAGTTGCGGTCCTCAGGTTTGAAACTCGCCAGCCTGAAAGAAACTTTTGTTTCCGATGAAATTGTTTGTGGCGTAAATGAAGTTTCTTTTCCATCAACTTCTATTGTTAGCTTTTCTTTGAGCTTTGCAGGATCGATCTTATAATTAAAGAAAAGGTCAAGCTGAGGAACAACATTGCGTGTTGCCTCATCCGGCATTGTCCAAACTACCTGTGCATTTTCCAATGACAGTGCCGGTGTATTAAAACTTATTTTATCTGCACCTTCCACTTTATCGTATTTACTATAACGAAATACTTCATTGCTGAATTTTGCAGTGTAGGTAGTGGCTGGTTGAAGCGGTACTGCCGGGGAAAACACCAATTGATCCGGGCTTTCCCAGCTAAAACGGCCGGGTATTTTTGGGCTGAATGAAATATAATCTGTAGAATCCCACACATTGAGCAATGAATCTTTTATCAGGGATTTGTTGAAACGAAATATAAGATTCCCCATCTGTGGTACTTCGCCTTTTGCATTTGTATATTCGAGCTGAACAGCATTCTTTTTACATGCAGACAAAAAAATAGTAATCCCGATAGCAATCGGGATCACCAGGAATGGTTTGATACGCATATAGATTTGTTAGTTGAGTGTGTAACCGAAAGTTAAGTTAAATAAGAAATGGGTAGTAAAAATTTATCTTCTTTGTTCTTCTTTCGAGAAAAGGAAAAACAGAAATTAGTATTGTGGAAAAGCTAAGGAGGAATGTCGCGGGTTGGCCTCGACTGGTCAGCGTGATCCATACAGGTTGAAAAGAATTTGTATGGAAAGATAATAGTAAGAAAAAATTGTTTGCAAATTTTGGTAGATAAATAAATGTTAAGCATAAAATTTCACGCAAAGGCGCCAAGGTTATAAAGACGCAAAGTGAATAGCTTTGCGTCTTAGCTTTCCTTCTTTGCGCCTTTGCGTGAAAACTAATATGAAGTTCCACATCACTAAAAAACATATGACCCTTTTTTTTAAACGCCTTGGCATAGCTGTTATAGGCTTAATTATCCTTTTCTTTTTACTGAACCTTATCTTCCCTCTAAAAACTAATGTAGAATACTCAACGATCATAGCTGATAAAAACGGAGAAGTTATTAATGCCTACCTGACCAAAGACGAGAAATGGCGAATGAAAACGGAGTTGAACGAGATCTCTCCTTTGCTTCGCAAAACGATCATTGCCAAAGAAGATAAATATTTCTACTATCACCCCGGAGTAAATCCAATTGCAGTTATCCGTGCAACGTTTAAGAATATTTTCAGAATGAAACGCACCAGCGGCGCCAGTACGATCACCATGCAGGTAGCAAGAGCACTAGAACCCCGAAGAAGAAATATCGGCAGTAAGATGATCGAAATGTTCAGGGCATTTCAATTAGAATGGAAATACAATAAGGATGAAATTCTGCAGATGTATTTAAATCTTGTGCCATACGGAGGAAATCTTGAAGGTGTCAAAGCCGCCTCGATCTTATACTTTTCAAAAAATCCTGATCATCTTTCGCTTGCTGAAATAACAGCGTTAAGCATCATACCCAACCGGCCTTCTTCATTGGTGATGGGAAAAAACAATGACCTGATCGTAGAGGAAAGAAATCGCTGGCTGAAAAAATTTGCAGCAGATAAAGTGTTTACTGAAAAAGAAATTGAAGATGCATTTACTGAGCCTCTGACTGCCACAAGAAACACCGTTCCGCATTTTGCAAAACATCTTTCCAATAAATTATACAATAAAGGTGGCTATTATTATAGGACACATCTTGATCTGAATACACAATTAAAGACAGAGAAGATAGTAGAAGATTATATAAGGGCACAACGATTACGCAGTATAAACAATGGTTCAGTTGTGATCATCGACAATAAAACACATAATGTGATCACTTATGTTGGCTCTGCAAATTTTAATGATACAACAGATGCCGGCCAGGTAAATGGCGCTGCCGCAACAAGACAACCGGGCAGTACGCTGAAACCACTATT
>DATDCP010000419.1:0-3113 GCA_036524255.1 Chitinophagaceae bacterium | reverse complement strand
GAATCTTTATTGATCACCGGCATTTTAGTCCGCAACTGTTCCTGGCTAAGATTTTTTAATACGGGATCAGCAATCTTTATCATTGTTGCTACCCAATATTCACGGGTATCATACTTAGCAACATATTCCTGGCTAAATGCTGAAAACTTAAACAGCAATAACAGGGCTGAGCTTAGTATGGCATTTGAAACAATCTTTCTTCTCATACAAATTCTTTTTATGGAATCAATTTATGTAAGCTAGCAATTTTCTTTTTGTATCATTAATTCCTTATTCCAATTTTGTCGAATGAAATTGCTTTAAACTCCGGCATTTTTTTGAATACATCTGCATTCGCCTTCAACGCAAAGTTCATTTTGGAAAATTCAACAAACATCGATTCATCAAAAGAGAAATAATTCTTGCCGATATTACTCCATTGTGCGCTGCCGTTGTGCAACATCTTCACATTAACAAACAAATTGTGCTCGATAAAATTTCTTTTAGGCAATGCAGGAGTATCTTCAAAATAAGTTTTGAGTTTAGGATAAGCTGTTGCATAAGGTGCTTGCTTATAATTTACAGCTTCGAGTCTTTTTTGAAAAATTCCCTCTTTGTCAAGATTTGCTTTCGCCCATCCCATTAAACGGTTATCGAGATGAAAAGCCATTGAACCTTCAATAAAAATGTTATTGCGATAGACATTGTCACTGCCTCCGCCAATCAAAACAGACCGGGACCCAGCCAGGTAGAAAATATTGCCTGTTACTTCCATGCCACAAGCACCGTCATCATGATATACCGACACGATACTGCCGTGATCATTCCCGATATGATGAAAGAAATTATATTGAACTTTATTTCCGAATTCGCTGGGATCCCTGCCATAATAAATGGCTCCCATATCATCACCATCAGTTACTGCATGATGAATTGAATTGTATTCGATCAAATGATCATTACCATGCAAGAGAATAGCACTGCCCGGGCAGTTGAAGATCTCGCAGTTTCGGATCACGTTGCCAACTCCATCAATATTTATCCCTGCTTTGTAGGAACGATCCAAACGATTAAAATCATGAATACTGCAATTCACTACCTGGTTGTTTCCTTTTTTCAACGTCAGCCTGTCGCCACCACCTAAACTAATTCCCCCAGCCCCAGTGTTATAAATTTCACAGTTAGAAATAATGTGACCTGTTCCTGCTTCACGATCAAATGCGGTATGCTTATATACATAGTTCATCAGGCTTCCGAGTTTAGCTGAAGCTGGTTGACCATCACCTTCATGCGTTAATTCGGTAAATGGTTCTATACCTTTTCCTACACAAACTCCAACGATTCCAAGATTGCGAAAAACACAATTGTCAATTTTATTGTCATTCCCTTTTTCAATGTACACACCAATTCCCCGGGAGCATTCGAAGTTTATTCCATTGAAATGAATGAATGAAGTATTTTTTAATTGCACCAGTGGCTCTTCAAGCATAGACACTTCAATTGTCTTCAGCTCTTCCGGTTGATAGAAATATAAAACGCCTGAAACCCTGTCGATATAATATTCTCCCGGTCTATCAATTTCCTCAAGTAAATTATACGCAAACCAGCGTTGAAAATTTTTTCCACTTTCAAATCCATATAATGTCTCTTGTTTTGTAGAAATAATTTTATCCTTCAAATCAAGGTCTGCGATTTGTACTGCATCATCGGCATATCCGTAACGAAAAAAGCCAGAGATCCATATATCTTTTGCTTGTGCCCAACGATTGGGTTCATCAGTTGAAAAATGAAATTTTCCACCGCGATGAGAAAAATCTCCATTGCGTGGTATTGAACCCGGGTCCAAAACTTTTCCCAATGGGATCAACGTATCATTAGGATAGCGGGCCAAATGCATGGCGTCTTTGTTACAATATAATTCCATCGGTGCAGGCTGATAAGGTCTTGCAAAACCACGTGGAGTTAACTTTCCAAAATCTTTAATGCCCAATTTTTTCAGATCTACCTGAAGAATTTTATTTTTAGCAGTAACCGGAAATCTATTTAAAACAAGATCGTCTTTTACCGGAGTTGCATATTTAACGGGTATGGAAATACCACCAGAAAATGACACTGTTTCATTATTGTAAGCAGAATATGTAACAGGATGATCCCCGGTACCCGAATCCAGGCTGTCAAATACAACACAGTTTTTAAAAAAATAATTACCGGCTCTGAAGTAAACAGAAATAGAAATATTTTTTTCTTTTGATAAAATTTTTCTTACCTCCTTACGGGCTTTCTCTAAAGTAGCAAATGGCTTTTCAATCGTACCAGCATACTTGTCATTTCCTGATGCTGACACATATATTGAATGACTGTTTTGGCTATACCCAACAACAAGACTCAATGAACAAACTAAGAAACTGATAAGCCCTTTTTTCATTACAAGAATTTTAAATCATATTTTCTTTGAACAAGAAGGCGTATGATTTTATTAAAAACTTTTCATCATCCTGTTAAAGAATAAAACGCCTGTTCTTTCCAGATACAGGCGTTTTATAGACTATACGATCAAACGAAAAAACGAAAATTAATACCCAGGATTTTGCTCCAACACTGCACCTGTATTCGCTACAATTTCTCTTCTTGGAATCGGCAACTTACTCACCTTGCTGGGAGCTGTTAATCCGTTAGCAAGCAAGTAACCATTGTACTTGTTCAGATATTCAACCAACTTTCCAGTTCTCATCAAAGTACTTAACCTGAATTCTTCACCATATAATTCTCTTGCTCTTTCATCAAGGATCAGATCCATGTTTACATCTGCTGCATCTACAGCAGTTGCCAATGCCCTGCCACGAACTACATTGATATCAGCAGCGGCTGCAGCGGCATCACCTTTCAACATATTGGCTTCAGCACGCAGTAAATAAGTTTCTGCCAAACGCATGATGTACCAGTCTTTCCAGGTTCTGCCATTGTCATTTGGTCTTTTGCTCGTGGCATCAACTGTTAAACCCTTTGGTACTGCACGCACAAATTTTTTGTAATGGGGGGTCATTCTTGGCTCCCACAGGGTGAGTGTAGTTGCATCTACATTACTTTTTGTCATTACCTGGCCGTAAATGGCGCTGGTTGGATTCGTCATATAA
>DATDCP010000418.1:0-7530 GCA_036524255.1 Chitinophagaceae bacterium | reverse complement strand
GTTCCCTTTCGGTAAGGTCAACGTTTTCATTAAAGGAAGGTTTGATATTGTTTTTAAGGACAAGTTTTTTTAGAAGTGCTTTATTTACAAGATCATTAAAATAATAGCCATTTTCGTGTACAGCATAAATTGCTTTCCTTATTTCATCCGGTTCTGCATTTTTTAGTAGGTATCCATTGGCGCCAATTTCCATTAAATGTATAATGAATTTGTCGTCTTCATACATTGAAACAACAAGAATTTTTATAGCAGGATATTTTTTTCTCACTAATTGTGTAGCCTCCATACCATCCATAATAGGCATCTTCAGATCCATGATAATAACATCAGGCTGCCTGGTTTCAATAGCTTTTAACAGCTCCTCTCCATTTTCTGATTCCAACAGAAAAAGCAAATTATCATCCTGGCTCAGGCTCACCTTCAATCCTTCGCGAAAAATTTTATAATCATCAGCTATCGCAATTTTTATTTTCTTCATGATTGCGGATTTACGGGTATGGTTAAAATAATGCGGTTGTCTTTTTTATTTTTTTCAAAAAATATTTTGCCTTTCAACAGTATGATGCGGTTTTGAATGTTTTTCAATCCTAATCCCTCCGGCATGAAACGCAATTCTTTAAACTCTTCCTGGCTGAGACCGGTTCCATTAAAGTGCAATGTTAGTTCAAGCTCTTCATTCTTCATTTCTGATTTGATATTGATAAAGTTTGCGTGAGCATGTTTGAGAATATTATTGATAAGCTCTTGAATTATCCTGTAAACACCAAGATCGGTTTCAGCGTTTTGTATAAGATAGTTATTATCCAGATCTGCTTCAACTTTTACCAGCGTTCCCTGAACAGTTTTATTAAGGAAATTCCTGATTGCCTCATTCAACCCAAATTCTTTTAATAAAGTTGAATGAAGATTATGTGAGATCGTTCTTACCTTTTGTATGCCTTCGTCGAGTAACATTTTTGATTTTTCATGTAATGCTTTTCCTTTTTCATCCAGTTGCACAGCATTTATATTTGAAAAATGAAGACGAACGGAAGAAAGAATAGCGCCAACCTCGTCATGCAGTGTTTCAGCGATGCGATGCCTTTCAGTCTCTTCACTACGAATAGCGGCCTCTATTAGTTGGTTTTGCTGCTGTTCTTTCAGCTTTCCCATTTCCTTAAATAATTGCCATTTTCTTCTCTGGTTTAAAAAAGTAATAACCAGGAAACTGATGGCCAGTAATAAGACAAAAGCGATCCCTAAGATAAATATAAAAGGTATGTTACTTCCTGCGTCCAAAATAAAAGGCTATAGCAATACAGCTACATAAAATTATTAAAAGAATATTATGAACATCCCATGTGCCTACTAAAAATTCATCATAGTGTGCGTTGAGATAGTCGTAAAAAAGGAATATAAAAAAACTTACAGATGTATAGAGTGTCAGTCCGCCTACTATCCAAAAAATTGGATAAGATGAAGCTGATCCCAGTTTGTCTTCTCTTATTATTTTGTTAGTGTACCATAAACAATAAATCAATAATAGGCCTGCTTCGGTGGCAAGTAAATAACTGCTTATATAAAATATGCTTCCTTTTGCTGGATCATAGTAACTAAAACCATCTTTTTTAATAATGAAAAATATTATCACAGCGCATAGAAAAGCAACAGGGATTATCCTGGCTATTTTTTTTAATCCTATTCCTTGTATTGAAAAGAACCATGAAAAAAATAAAAGCCTTGCAAATGAATTCAAATTGTAAAGAATATTATTATTCCAGGTATTATCTTTTTTCTCACTTAAACCAAACCACTCCATTTTATTTGAATACCAGATAAAATCAATGCCCAAGTTAAGAATGAATGCAATTATTACATACCACTTTATCGGGGCTACCCAATAACTTTTAGGCTTATAAATTATGAGAAAGGCCAGAGGTATCAGCGGTGCCCATACCTCTGACCAATCAAAAGCAGTTCTGAAAATGTTTAACAGCATTAGTTAGCATTTGCAGGAGGTGAAGGTTGAGTGATTACTTCAGCTGCAGGACATGCAGTGCCTTTAAGACAAATTTTATATTTGATACGATTTCCTACAACAATAGGTCGAAATATCAGGATAAAATCTGTGCGACCTCCTATTATATCTCTATCTATGTTGCTAAAGAGAACCTGTTGATCACCAAATACAACTTCATCAGGTATGTTAACTGGATTATCAGTTGTTATTTTCAAAACTTTTGTAAAAGTAGTTCCAGCTGATACTTCAACCTGGTCTTGTGCTTTTGAGGAAAATGCTAATAAAGTAAAAGAGCTTGGGTTAGCATTTGTGAAATAAAACTGGAGTATCAATTTACTTGCGGAGCTCCCAGGATGCGCATCCTTTAATTGCCTGTATTGATTACTATCTAACTCAAGCTGATACGTCTTTACTGGGAACAAGCAAGGGGCAATTGCAGCAGTTGTTTTTTCGGATGACTCTGGAGTACAAGAATTGAAAATTATTCCTACCAAGGTGACGATAAATAATACTCTTAAAATAGGAAAACCGAATGAAAATTTAACTCGTTTCATAAATAAATAGTTTTAGGTGAATAAATAAATGGCGGACTGGGTAAGCTTTAAGAGGGGAGATATTCATCTAATATAATTATTACAAATCAAATATCAAATAGCTGTGCCTGTAAAACCAGCGTACAAGTACGCATTCTAAAGAAAAGGAGTTTCTACGCAGGCATCTTTCCGCAATTACCATGTTTGTACGTTGTCACTTTTGTACGAGATAATACGCTTAGCGAATTGTTAAGCTAACGTACTAATTCCTAATGTTTTTTTTGAGTAGATGCTACCTTGTTCCAGGGGCACCTGTGGGGCAAAATTGTGGTATAAAAATTACCGCAATGACACCTCAAAAAATCCTCCGCATCGGCCTTCCAGCTCTTCTGTTTTTAGCTTTTTTATTAAGCCCATTGAGATCAAAAGAAAACCTTTCTGCAAATGGTAAGCGAACTTTCTCCATTCATGTCCAGGCGGATGGAGAAAGTTCTTCTGACCACGCCATCAAATTTGATTTTACACTGCCGGTAAATAATAAAAAAGAGAAAGACTCAGATCATAATAACCCAGATCTGTTACGACATAAGCGGCATGCTGATGAAGACAGGCATGAACTTCATCACCATGATTTCGATAAAAGCAGAAGCCGCAAAAGAATAATTAATATGCTGACGGGCTTGTTACTTAAGATTATTATCGTAGTTAGCTATTTTTCCATATTACTTTGCAGTTATGTAAGCCTCAGCCACTAATTATAAAATGAAAAAGTTTATTAACTATAATGGTCGTATTTGCGAAGAAGGACAAGCTTTTCTACCAACGGCTGATCACAGTTACCGGTATGGTGACGGGCTTTTTGAAACGATGAAGCTGGTGAAAGGAGATATACAGTTTATGGATCTGCATTTTGAGAGGTTATATTCCGGATTAAAAATTTTGAAGTTCAATGCTCCGGCACTATTTACTAAACAAAGAATTGAAAAACAGGTTAAGGAGCTTTGCAAAAAAAACAATTGCGAAGACCTCGCGAGGATCAGGCTTTCTGTATCAAGAGGAAGTGGTGGGTTATATGACTGCGACAATAAATTTTCTTATTTGATCGAATGTTGGACGTTAGTGCAAAAAGGTTTTAATGAAAATGGATTGATCATTGATGTTTTTCCTGATGCAAGAAAAAGCATTGATGTTTTTTCAAACCTAAAATCTGCAAACTATCTTCCTTATGTAATGGCTGCAATTTGGGCTAAAGAAAATAAGCTCAACGATGCTTTAATTCTAAATCAACATGACCGGATCTGCGATTCAACAATTGCCAATATTTTTTGGGTAAAAGACAACAAGATCTTTACACCTCCATTAAATGAAGGTTGTGTAGCAGGGGTAATGAGAAAAAAAATTTTAGCGTTAGCAACTCATAACCAGAATTTCCTCATGTCAGAGTCTATCCTTACTGAGGATATTTTGCTGCAGGCAGATGAAGTTTTTCTCACGAATGTTATTACTGGCATCAGGTGGGTAAAAGAATGCCGAAGCAAGGTTTATAAGAATACGATCAGTAGTAAATTATTTACCGCACAGGGTGAAACAATTTAGTCAAACCTCGGGTTTACAAAATTATTCAGCTTGGATCCGAAGCGATAACTAAGACCAAAACTAGTATAGAAATTATAGCCCGAAGCAATTTGCCTCCGGCGGGTAAGCACTTCTGTGACATCGGCTTCTTCTTTTGGCAAATAAATTTGGTCGCGGCTTAGTTCTGCATAAGAGTAAAAATTAAAAGACAATCCGCCGGTTATGCGTATTTCAACTTCTCCATTTACACCAAGATTCAAATATTTCCAATCATGGAAATAATTGTGATAATCTATTCCAAATTCTATAGTGCCCCATTTTTGCCTGAAAGAGAGGTTGGCTTCCACACTCTGTCCATAAAGAGTTTCTTTAAGCTTATCATATAGAGTAGTATCGAAATATGTGTTTCGCCTTACATCAACAGTATAGGATAAAGTAAAAAACTTTGTATTCACTTCTTTATATGGATAAATGTTATATTCAAAACCTGTACGAAAAAGTAACCTGCCTTTATTATTTGAAAAACTACTGCGTGATAATTCTACCTGGTAACCATATGACCAATGATCGTTAATGCTTTTTATCAGGTAATGCTGGAAATTATAATCCTCATTTTTGTTTACTATCTTTTGTTTCCCTGCACTATCTTCCAGGTAATAACTATCTCTATTCTTGCCTCCATATGCTTCAAAGCCAACTTTCAATTCTTCTGTTACCCGGTTGGCAGCAAAATTGGCTCCGAAACGGGAACTCTTATATACTTCGTCAGCGTTCATATAGCCATTTGCGCCCGCACGAAAAACCCAATAATTCCAGGGGTCTTTGGTAGTCGCTGAACTGTCTTTCTTTTTCTCATCCGTTTTGGTTTTCATTTCAATTGCTATGTCCTTTCCATTGCCTGCTTTAACGATATATGGAGTAAGGCCGAGCTTCAGATATTTGATCAATAGATCTCTTTCTTCAAAATCAGTTGCAATAGGATCAGTATTGAATCGAAGTGTATCCGTCATTTGCTTGAACTTATTTTGTCCAAAGAAAATAAGTTGAAATTGACTTCCGCCTCCGCCGGTTTCCTGTTCTGTTATTAATATGTGCAGATCTGCCGCCTGATTATCAAGTAAAAAATCAACAATATTTATTTCCGTTTTTATAAAAGTCTGATCGCACCATGTATTGCTGCAGTCAATAAATACTTTAAGCCTGTGAGCAGGTTGAGGGTTCTGTGCTTTTATAAGAGAAGTAAAGAAAAGAAATGTGACTATTAGGAAAGGCTTTCTCATGACGTGTGTGGTTTAGGTTTCGAATTACAAATAAACTATCAATTCAGGTTCATCCATGTTAATGCTAAGACAAAACAATGATCCCGCAGCAAAGAAAATCCATATCTAAATGACGAATAAAGCTACTTTATGAAAGGAACAACTTGCTTGATGTTTGGATAGAACTAACTGGTAATTGTGTTGCTGCTACTTTATACAAAGTTTCTATTGCCTGTTTTCCATCATTCCCAAGATCGATCGAGAAATTATTTACATAAAGTTCGATGTGCCGCCGCATTACATCTTCACTCATTTCCTGCGAATGCTGTTTTACATAATCAGTAATTAAAGGATAGTGGCTGAATGCAAATTCAATACTCTTTCTTATCAGCCTGTCAACTTTTAAACTTATTTCCTTGTCAATCGATCTTTTAACAGCAATGCCGCCTAGCGGGATCGGTGCATGCATTTTTTCTTCCCAATATTCACCAAGGTCAGTTACTTTATGTAATCCCTTTTGTCGATAAGTAAAACGATTTTCATGAATGATAACCCCGAGTTCTGTTTGATCATTTAATACCGATTCTTCGATCGCTGAAAATATCATGTGCTTTTTATTCTTTGCTGCCGGGTATGCAAAGGAAAACAAAAGATTAGCAGTTGTGTTTTCTCCGGGTAATGCTATTGAAGTGGTTTCAATTTTTGACTTTTGTCCCGATAGCCATGGGGATTTGACTTTTGATATTAGCAATGGTCCAACACCCTTGCCCAATGCTGCACCGGAGTTTAGTAAAACATATTTATCAAGATTTTGAAAAAAAGCAGGATAACTGAGTTTTGTTATGTCAAGTTTTTTTTCAAAAGACCATTTGTTTAGAGTCTCCACATCTTCAAGAACTGTTTCAAATTCCAATCCTTCATCGTCGATCTTTTTATTAACTAATGCATCGAAGATGAAAGTATCGTTAGGACAAGGTGAAAATCCAAGAGTTAGTTTCATTAGTAAGAAATTATTAATTCTTAATTAATAATTATTAATTGTTTTAATGAGTACGTCATTTAAATTGGCAATCGAATCCATCATATCCCATTTCTTTTTGTTTCTTTCACCAATATAATTTGAGATACTCCTGATCTGTACAAATGGAACGTTTTCCATTAAACAAGCATAATGGAGTGCGGCGCCTTCCATTGATTCAGTTACCGGATCAAATACATCACGATAGAATTTTATCATTTGTTTTGAAGTACTGATCTGGTTGACCGAAATTCCTTTTACAATTTTTAGTTTGGTTTTTTTTAAGACCTCTTTATGTGGATTTATCAACCATCCTCTTTTATATGGGTATTGATCTTGTGGTACCAATTTAAGATCAAAAAGAGTTTTGAGCCTTTGCAATTCAATCACACTTTGATCAGCAATTGCATCTTGTTTTACCGTAACCACTGCACCTAATGGAATTCTAAGATCAAAACAACCGCCAACTCCGGCTTGTATTACGAGATCATATTTTTTTAAAGCAAGTTGTTTGGCTAAATGATAAGTGCTTGCGGTGAGCCCGATGCCGGAAATAAGTATATCTGCATTATTGATATCGCCTGTTCTTGTTAATTCAATAAAAGGATTAATTTCTTTTGCTGTAGCTGCAACAACCAGTATATTTTTTCCCATTTTTGCAAATATCGTACATCATTGTTAAAGCTGATGGCCTTACCTTTGCCGCTCATTATTTCCTCCGCCCAACGCTGTGAGGAAACAAAAAGTAAAGCATGGTTTACTTAACAAGAATTGAACATTTTAACGCTGCTCATAAGCTCTATAATCCCAACTGGAGTAAAGAAAAAAATGATGAAGTTTTTGGCAAATGCGCCAATGAGAACTGGCATGGACATAATTTTGAATTATATGTGACCATTAAAGGAGAGCCTGATCCGGAAACCGGTTTTATTTTTGATGCAAAAAAGCTAGGGTGCCTGATCAATGAAAAAGTAATTGAAAAACTGGATCACCGTAACCTGAACGTTGATGTGGATTTTATGAAAGGAAAGCTTTGTTCTATTGAAAACCTTGTGATGGGAATTTGGGAAGAATTGGAACCGCATCTTCCACCACCGGTTCAATTGCATTGTTTAAAGCTTGTAGAGACAGCTAAGATATTTGTAG
>DATDCP010000417.1:0-7843 GCA_036524255.1 Chitinophagaceae bacterium | reverse complement strand
CTGCAACAGGTTTTTGTGATAGAAAACCTGCAAAGAGAAGAACAAGTGATACTGGATAAAGCCACACAGAAAAAGGTTGATGAATTAAATAAGAGAAAACAATGAATTGGGTGCTAAGAAATATAATTCGTTTCATTTTCTTTATCCTGTTACAAGTTTTTATACTTGATAATGTGCCAGCACTACATCGATTTATCATTCCTGTAATTTATTTTCTTTTTATCCTTTGGCTTCCATTTTCCATTTCAAGATTCTGGTTATTGGTAATAGGCTTTCTTACTGGCTTGTCGTATGATTATTTTACGGTTACTCCCGGTTTACATGCTGCCGCCTGTGTATTGATCGCTTATTTCCGCCCATTTATCGTCAACATCCTGATCCCTAAGGATACTTCTGAATTTAATTATAGTGAACCTTCTGCAAAGGCAATGGGTTGGGCACCATATGCAGTATATGTATTTGCGCTTTCCCTTCTTCATCACGGTTACCTGTTGTTGCTGGAATGGCTTGAGGTTGGCAATTTTCTTGATTTCCTGATAAAAGTGGTTTCGACTACTGCGATCAGCATGCTGCTCATTTTTACTGCAGAAATTCTATTTCCAAGAAGGTTGAAGTACCGGACCAATACCGCATAGTTGTTCACCAATTTATAATAGAAAATTAAATAATAGCCACTCCATTTTAAAAACAACTTCTTCGTTGTAATTTGCAATCGTACTGCGTACAACTTACCTCGTATATTTTTTATGCCTGTGTTTAACCAATCAAGAAGCCGTATCATCAGAGTCATATTTTCTGTTGCATTTCTTTTGATACTTGCACAGTTATTCAATCTCCAGGTTGTTTCGGACAAATACAGGAAACTGGCAATGGATAATGCTGTTTATCCAAAGATCGTTTACCCCGAACGTGGGATCATTTTCGATCGTAAAGGAAAAGCCATTTTGAATAATGCCATTATGTATGATATGATGGTAACTCCAGCAGAGATAAAAGGCATTGATACTGTGGATTTTTGCAGGATGATGAATATAGATACAGCAGAGTTTAATCGAAGAATTCTTGATGCAAGATTTAAGAACACTGCCGTTCGCCCCTCCATTTTTGAAGATCTGTTAACTCCCGAAATGCAAGTAAGGTTCGAAGAAAACAGTTGGAAATTTCCTGGATTTGTTTTGGTACAAAGACCTATAAGAGTTTATCCTTATAATGCAGCCGCACATATACTTGGTTATGTAGCTGAAATAAATCAAAAACAAATTGAAACCTCTGAAGAGTTTTATAGAATGGGTGACTATGTTGGTCAAACAGGATTAGAATCAGTATATGAAAGAGTGCTTATGGGTCAGCGTGGGGTACAATATTTAATTAAGGATAATAAGAACAGGTTAGTTGGTTCTTATGAAAAAGGGGAGTTAGATACAGCCGCAATTGCTGGCCGGGGATTAAGAACATATATTGATATAGAACTGCAACAACTGGCGGAAAAATTAATGACCAATAAAGTTGGTTCAGTGGTTGCACTCGATCCAAAAACAGGTGGCATTCTTGCCATGACCTCTGGTCCAAATTTTAATCCGAATGAATTAACGGGACCGGACAAAAGTAAAAACTATGCAAGATTAGTGTTGGATGTTCGGGCTCCTTTATTCAATCGTGCAATAAAAGGGCAATATCCACCTGGTTCTACTTTCAAACCTTTAGGTGCTTTGGTTGCGTTAAATGAAGGAGTGATCAATCCAAACTTTGGTTATCCATGCGGCGGAAGGTATAATGCCTGCGGGCATGGTAAACCTGCCTGCACACATGCCGGTGGCGGCCACGCTGCAAATCTTCGTTTATCAATTGCAAATTCCTGCAACTCTTATTATGCTCATATTTTCCGGATGACAATGGATAATCCAAAGTATAAAACTGTAAAGGATGGGTATGAGAAATGGCATGATTATATGAATGCATTTGGGTTAGGTGTTCGTCTCGGTATCGATCTTCCGAGTGAGGACAGAGGAAACATTCCTGATACGGCTGCGTACAACCGGGAGTATCGTAATCAATGGAACTCCTGTACAAACCTTACATTGGGAATAGGTCAGGATAGAATGACAGCCACACCACTTCAACTTGCAAATGCAATGTGCATCATCGCAAACAAAGGATATTATTTTACACCGCATTTTGTTGAAAAGGTAGAAGCTGAGACGTATGAAGACACTGTTTTCTTAAATAAATATCGAAAGAAACACGAAGTGCTTACAAATATTTCAGATGATGCCTATAATGAAGTGATCGATGGAATGCATGATGTTGTAGAAACGGGAACTGCACGTATAGCAAAAATCCCAGGCATTAATGTTTGTGCAAAAACGGGAACCGCACAAAACTTTACTTTTCTTGATGGAAAAAAACTAGAACTGCCAAACAATTCGATGTTTGTTTGTTTTGCTCCAAAAGAGGATCCAAAAATTGCTATAGCAGTAACAGTAGAAAACGCAGGCTTTGGCTCTACATGGGCTGGACCTATTGCGCGAATCTTAATGGAGAAATATCTTAACGATACTTTGCAGACAAAAAGCAAAGAAGATCTTGAGAGGATCTCAAATACCAACCTAATGCCCAAATATTATATTCGATTGCAAAAAATCGAAGATTCTATCAGGGCATTTCAATGGTTCAAGAAGACAAATGACAGCTCATATATAAAGAAATATGTTTTTGAGAAAAAATCAACTCCAGGTCCAGAAAGAAATAAAGATCAAGAAAGGGAAAAGAAGAAAGAAGAGATAGCTATTTGGAATAATGAAAAAACTCACCGTCAAAAACAGTTAGCCAGAACATGAGCCAGCGTAATCCTGAAATATCAAAAGGAGTTGACTGGAGTCTTGTATGGCTATGGTTTCTTTTATCCGTAGTTGGTATCATGGCGATCTTTGGAGTGACTTACCATGACGGCGACAATGTAATTCAAACATTTTTGCGATTCAAAACAGATTACAGTCGTCAATTTTATTTTTTTATTGTGTCGATAGTTATCGGCATGTTCATACTTCTTACCGACAGTAAATTTTTTCCGGCTACTGCAAATCTTTGGTATGCGGCAGGCATATTTTTGATCTTACTCGTTTTTCCATTGGGAGCAAAAGTGAAGGGAACGGAGTCTATCATTAAAGTTGGTGGCAGCTTTCAATTTCAACCTGCTGAGTTTTGTAAAATTTGTGTTTGTCTTGCTTTAGCAAAATATCTTTCAAGACCTGAAACGGATTTCAGGCGAACACAATCACAAATAATTGCTGCGGGGATTGCTTTATTGCCCGCTGTCTTCAGCATCATGCAAAGTGAAACAGGTTTGGCGCTGGTTTACCTTTCATTTTTTATTGTGATGTATCGTGAAGGTCTGTCGTCTGCCGTTCTTATAATTGGATTTTCAATGGGAACATTAGTAGTGGCAACATTACTTGTTGAAAAAAACTTACTTGCAATTATTCTCCTGGCAATTACAGTGTTTATTATTTTTATTATGCGACGCCAGGTAAAAAGAAACAGGTCTCTTCTCGTCAATATTATTCTTATAGGGCTATTATGTATAGGAATTCAGCGTTTTGGAGTTCCTTTTGCTTTCAAACATATTTTGAAAGAACACCAGGTAGAAAGAATTTTCAGCACTATTGGTAAGGACATCCCCACAGAATATAAAAAGGAACACAGGAGAGGCGAAACAAAAGCGCCGGGTAAAAAGGATGTAGATTATAATGTAAAACAATCAAAGATCGCTATTGGTAGCGGAGGTTTTTCTGGTAAAGGTTTGCTCAAAGGCACACAAACACGTTTTGATTTTGTACCCGAGCAAAGAACCGATTTTATCTTTTGTACAATTGGTGAAGGTTTTGGATTTATTGGCAGTTTAGTGTTATTAGGTCTTTATCTCGTTTTATTGTTTCGAATAGTAACAGTTGCCGAACGACAGCGAAGTGTATTCAGCAGGTGTTATGCTTATGGAGTGGGAGCAGTTTTCTTTTTTCATATTGCCATCAATCTTGCAATGACAGTTGGTCTTGCACCGGTTATTGGTATTCCTCTTCCTTTCGTTAGCTACGGTGGTACTTCTTTGCTTACGAACACAATTCTTTTGTTTATTCTTATACGTTTGGATGCTGACCGGCAAATGGTTTTACGCTAAACCCCGCCCCCTAAAGGGGAGTTATTAACTAAATTTGAGATCTTATTTATCTATTCGAATTAAAATTATAAAATGGCTGAGACTTCAAATTCCCCCTTTAGGGGGTTAGGGGGTATGAAAATCATTCCCCTAAGCGAAGGCACATTTACGATCGATAAAACAAAACTCTTTGTTCCTTTTGATGAAGATGTTCACGATCTGCAACAAAGACCTGTTGGAAGTTTATTAGTAGAAATTCAACCATTCGTTATCATAACTTCAAAAGACATTCTATTGCTTGATACAGGACTTGGTTTTGAAAAGGAAGGTAAACTTCAAATTCATCGAAACCTTGCTGATGCAGGTATCAATCCATCAGATATCACAAAAGTTTTATTAACGCATTTACATAAAGATCACGCGGGCGGGGTTTCTTTTGGAACAAACCACGAAGAATTAAGTTTTCCTAATGCCCTTTTTTATTTGCAGGAAAAAGAATTGAGTTTTGCATTTGAAAAAGGATTTCCATCATTTATTACTGAGGAATTAGAAGCATTAAAAAAATCGAATCAAGTCATTTTATTAAAAGATGATGAAGGAACAATTGATGATTACATACATTATAAAATAACTGGCGCCCATTCACCTTATCACCAGGTTTTTTGGATCAAAAAAAATGGCAAGACAATTTTCTTTGGGGGTGACGATGCTCCGCAATTGCAGCAAATGAAACATCGCTTTGTTGCCAAGTATGATTTTGATGGAAAAGCAGCAATGGAGTTAAGAAGAATTTGGTGGGAACAAGGACAACAGGAAAAGTGGACCTTCTTATTTTATCACGATGTCAAAAACCCGATTGTTGAATTAATAGACTGAACGTCCCTGTTGGAAACATGCTAACCGTAATTGCAGGTGGCCGGGCTTCTAAAAATTCCATAGATAAAGGTTAAAATATTTTTGTTTACCGAATGATCATATTTGCTGAGTGAATACCTTAATAAATCAATTAGGGTTAGAACGGGAGGAGTAAATTTGATTCAATGACTTAAATGCTTTTTTACCTTCATTCTCAACGAATAATCCAACTTCATAGTCTCCCACTGGAATTTCCTTAAGTGGAATATATCCAATGAATCCACTCATGAGATAGCCTTTGTTGTTAGGCGAGAAATCAACAACTCCCTTATTTGACGCTTGGTAGGCATCCACGAACAAAGTGTCTGACTTAGATGTTAATGCTAACGCTACTTGTTGATGATCGGTATTCATTCCAAATGTTGCCCATCCCTTAAATTTGAGAAAGGTCCCGTTCTTATCAAATGGCTCAACATTTCCATGGAATTCTCTTATGACGTCCTGGGGAATTGAAATATCTCGCTTCCATTTTTTCCCCGTAAAGGTTGCATCCTTTCGCAAAAAGAATCTAGCAGTTCCTATCTCCCCTTCAAAATTATAATTTGTCTTGATGTAATTTGAGATTAATGGAAAATTTTCAAACCCACTTTTACTTCGGTCATCAAAACGGAAGAAGGAAGGCGAAATAGTCTCTATAAAAATTTTGGGTTTATTAACCTGGAGATCTTTTAAATATCGACTCAAATAATGAGCCTGCATAGGCCCCTGCTCAATCTGAAATGGTGTGGCACCATCACGTGTTCCCATTAAATATTTTGTGCCTTCAAATAACTCCGTTCCCCAACCCCAGATAGCCATTTTGCCCTTCGGTTCATAATAACGATTCAAAATCGTTACAATGTCTCCATGAAGACAGAAGCCATCATAGTATTCTCGTGCTTTTACTAAATACTTTGGATGCAACGTAAATTCCTTTTTAAAAAAATATAGACTGGTAGTACAAATGAAAAGTATTGAAGCAAAGAACCTGATTAGAGATATTGATAGTCTGCGTTCATTCCAATTGATTTCGATACTTCTGTAAATTGAATGAAGTATAAAAGCAACAGCGATAGTTAGCGGAATCAGGATAAGCAACATATAGTGTCCAAATGGCCGGCCCGGGGCAGTAATGCAATACAGAGAAACTATAAGGAAGAGAAGAGACAATACGATCATAACTTTATTCTCTCTCGAAATTTTTCTGATGGCTATTAAAACCACGAACACTCCAACGAGAATAATCGCGAAACAAGAATAAAAAAAGAAATGAAGCTCTTCTGGTTGGAAGATAATTTTATTCAGCACTTTCCATCGATTAGTGAAGTTGTTGTTTTCTACCGCAGTAGTATAAAATAAGTTATTCTTAATGTAGGACAACCAAAATTCACTTAACCCGCCATTTAAATAAACAGTAAGTAAAACCAGGATCGTAGGTGCCAGGGCAAAAATTATTAATAATCCTAAGGATTTAATGGATAAGGTCCTATAAACAACCAAGCAAGCAACCAATCCAATAAAGAGAGCCATAGGTGTGCCCTGTAGTTTCGCGTAAGGAACCAGTCCAAGCACAAACCCCAGCAAAATTATTCTCTTATTATATCTACCTGCACCTGAACGATACAATCGGCTTAGAAAAAAGAATGATATGCAAAGCAACAGAACAACTATATGTTCACTATTAAATGCGATCATGTCAAAATTTCTCATCATTGCTACTCCAGTTGCCAGGAGCAAAATGACAAGCCTTGCCAATCCCGATCCAATTAATTTTATAAAACCCAGATAGAGAAATCCTACACTAAGTGCCATAACAACTCCACTCATTAATTTTAGCGTACCATGATCGATTGGTAGATTAAATATTCTTAAAAGCATCAAAGAAATCGGAATTAAAGGACCACCTGTGCCCGTGTCTGCACTTACCCAAGGTCGAAAATCCTGCGCTAACGTTTTTGCGCTTGCTATCCAAAGAGATTCATCCGGATTTTGCGATCCATAAATCATTAGCGGTATTCTGAATAACAAAACGAAAACGATAAGCACAACAATAAAAATCCATTCTGAAAAGAAAATTCTCCTGAGTAAGTTTTTATCTCCCAATTGAGGTTTAGGTAGTGTACAGGAAAGAATAGTCAGGAGGAACAGCAAACAAAAAAGACCAACCTGACTGGCAAAATAGCCCCATTGACCTGTCTCTCCAAGGTTGATAAAGTATTTAGATACTTGTTGAACAGTATTGGATGGCGGCCAGATGTCCAGAATTTTCATTTGGCAATAATAAGCGATTCTACATGCAATAGTATGATGGTCAAATTGTAAATTTGAAATCTACAATTAATAAAAAAGGCCGGCTCTTTATGAGCGGGCCGTTGCTAACCTATGAAAAACACCGAGATTAAATTCTATTGTATTAAAGTTCGGAAACCTTTTGTAGGTCTGTCAGCCCTTCGGGCTTTGATCTGTTCCTCTCTCATTTCTTTAATCTCACGAATAAAAACGTCTTGTTGTTTGTAAACATCATTACTTCTTTTTTCGCCGACAATGTCACGAAACTCGGTGCGGTAACGAAGTCGCAATTCAATAATTCTTTGCTGGCGAACAAGACCATCATTTCTGTTTTCTACTAAGGTTTGTTTCCATTCTCTGAAGTAACGGATAAAAACGGGTGTAAATCTTTCGGCCTCATTACGGGTAAGATCAAGTCTCCTCTGGATAAACTCTCTCATCTTATCCCTTATTTTATCATTGTCATCGCCCTGGGCTTTTGAATAAAAGCCGGCCAACAATGCAAGG
>DATDCP010000416.1:0-7691 GCA_036524255.1 Chitinophagaceae bacterium | reverse complement strand
TCCCAATTGGAGATACCTCATTTTGTTTGGACTTAGATCAATTCGGTATTGCATTCCTGCATTAAAAAAAAGACCGCCAAAATTTGATCTCGACTGATGATTTGAGGCGCTGTAACTGACCGTATCATTGAGAAGTATTCTGCGAGTATCGTAATTCTTTTTGCCAAATAAATAACCTAAATTAACTCCAAAACTAAAATTGTTGAAGGCAAACCCTGTTCCTGTATTTAAAAGAAAAGAACCTCCATCACCCCTGAATTGTGTTTTTGCACTGTCGATCGAGAGACCAGTATTCGGGTCATATAATCTTTCATTCTTGTCGATCCTGTAACCAATAGTAGTAAGTGGTCTCAAACCCAAAACTAATCCCCAATTTTTTTTAAGGGGAACACCTACTTGCAAATAAGAGAAATAGGCATTTGTTGAAGTAAAAGTTTGCGAATTATTTGCTTCATGCAACCTATGGCTGGTGAGGTTAACTCCAACATCAAGCAACATTCTTCCATATTGTAGCTTGTTTGATCTTAATTCCTTAACTGCAAAAAAACGGGAATACGATGCAGGGTTTGTAAAATTTATAACTGAATAGGATTTGCCATTTCGGGGATCAGAAATCCCGGTACTTGGTTGTTCAGAAAATGCTGCGGATACCCCACCCATTCCGCGGTTATAAATATGTGAGCTTGGCTGTTGATCACCGAGGCCATAACGTGAATATGGAGAGTTATCCTGGGCATTCACAAAGACATTGGCTAATAGCAGAAAACTAAAGGCCATTAATGTATATTGAAAAAACCTGGATGACGATTTAAAACTGAACAGTTTTCGTTGAAGATTGAACATGAAAAATTGAGCATTTAGTCCCGGAAAAATTCCCCCTAACTCCCTGTTTATCTTACTGGTTATTCACTTCGCTAATGGCATAGAGCCCTTTGAAGATCAGTTCGGGGTCTGCAAATATCTGGTTTTTAAGATGGGGAGCCAAATAGACTAAATCACCCCCGGTTAAATGGACGTTAAAGTTCCCATATCTTTCTTTATATACATCAATAAATCCATCGATCTCTTTTGCCATTCCCAACACCACTCCGCTTAAAATATTTGTAACAGTGTCGTATCCAACCAGCGGCACATTACCATCTGGTTTTACTATTGGCAGTTTGGCCGTGAATTGATTCAACGATCTCATTCGCATTTCCATACCGGGTGATATGCCACCACCCAAAAATTCATGATCAGCATTAATAAAATTGTAAGTAATACAACTACCCATACCGATTACCAGGTTATGCTGTTTGGGAAAAAAATAAACAGCCGCTGCGGTTAAGGCAAGCCGATCGGCCCCGATCGTTTCGGGTTTTCCAACAGGTGTAGTGAAAGGAAGTTTTGAAAGATGACTAAGCTTGTGAAATTTTGTTTTCTGTGCAAGCAGTGCTTCGATCTCAGGATTATGGTTGATAACAGATGAAAGAATTGTTTTTTGTGCATCAAATTTTTCCAGGATGGATCCAATGGTTGTGATCTCATCGTTTTCAATAACGATCACTTCTACAAATTTTGCGTTTTGGAAAAAAGCAATTTTCAGTCTTGTGTTGCCAAAGTCGAAGCAGAGTGTGTTCATTAGTTGCTTGATTACAATTCAAACTGGAAACCAGATAAATTTTGAAAATGTCCGTTCAGTTTTATTTTTTCTTTTAACCCCTCCATCTCTGCTACCATCGGTAATACTTTGGTTAAATGACGTTTTATGTATTCCTGCCGCTGCAGCTCATTCATCAGGCCAAGCAACTCATACTCTTCCTGCAAGGTAAGACCAACATGATGGGCCACTTCGTAAGTATTCAGTTCCTCATCAGGTTTTTTAAAATCTTTTGATACGTTCAGCAACTTATGTAATTCACGAATACCGTTCATTACTCTTCGCATCAGTTCAATATCGCCCTGTTCTTTATTATCGGGATAATTTACAATAGCGCCACTATAAAGTTTATCAGGAATTTCTTTGATCACTTCCAGCATTCGAAAGACCTTTTCGCCTTTTGTTTTAATATCCATTTCCCCGTTTTCATACATTTTACTTAGCTCTACAACATTTACCAGTGTGCCATTCTCCTGTAATTTTTTGTCAACCACAGCCGGTATACCAAACGGTTTTTTATTATCGTGACATTCTTTAACAAGTTGTTTGTACCTGGGTTCAAAAATGTGAAGGTTCACATTTTCACCGGGATAAACCACAATGCCAAGAGGAAATATGGGAATGAAATTGGTCATAGATTTTTCAGGACTGTAAATTTATAGATTATTAGGAAAGTCTGCTCACTGTTTTTTATTCCAAAGTTCATCCAGCCTTTTATATTTCAAAAAAGTGTAACGGGCATTTATTCTTGCACAATGATATCCTGTTGCGCCATCGAGAAAGCCGAGCTTAAAAAAATAGTTTTTGATAAAGGAAAAGGTTGCGGAAAAAAACATTTTAAATGATCCTGCTTTTTTTTGTTGTTTAAAATATTTTTCGGCGTTTAGCGCAGCATAATTTTCCATTTTAATTTCATACGTTGCAATATCGGGTGCTGTTTTATGCAATACATAGCCCGGGATAGAAATAACCCTTACATCTGTTGGCAATAGTAATGATTCATGTACATCTGCATCATTCCAGTTAATTTTTTTTCTGTTGAAAAGCCGAATATGCTTATCATCTCCCCACTCACCGTAACGAAGCCATTTGTCACCCAAAAAATTTTTGAATTTGAATTCAAACACTTTCGTCTTATCAGACAGGTCCTGTTGCAATAAATTTTCTTTTAGTTCCTCATCTATGGCTTCATCTGAATCAAGACTCAATATCCAATCATATTTTGCCAATGCATTGGCTTTATTTTTTGTTTTGCCAAAACCTTCCCAACTGCCTTCAACCAATCTTGCATTGCTTTGCTTTACTATTTCTTTTGTGCCATCTGTGCTTCCATTATCATACATCAGGATATCATCAGTAAGACCGGAAAAACTTTTTATGGTTTCGCCAATAACCTTTGCTCCATTTTTACAAACAATAACAACCGAAAGCCTTTGCATGCTGCAAAATAAAAATATTAAACTCATTCATTTGTCTTTATTATAAAGAGTATTTTTGACCAATCAGAAATGATACAGGAACTATTATCAAAATTGCAACTGGGCGATGCAAAAGCATTGGCAAGAAGTATTTCATTGGTAGAGAATGAAGCGGATGGCTATGAAGGATTATTGCGATCATTACCTCATATCCCGAATAAACCAGTTATTGGTATTACCGGGCCTCCGGGTGCAGGCAAGAGTACATTAGTTGATTCCTTGATCGGTTTTCTAGTAACCAATGGAAAAAAGATCGGGGTGCTTTGTGTGGATCCGTCTTCACCATTTAATCTTGGTTCTCTGCTCGGCGACCGTATACGTATGAGTAAATGGTACGATAATCCGAATGTATTCATCCGTTCATTAGCAACAAGAGGTTCGCTAGGCGGTTTGCATCCGAAGATCATTGAAATAACAGAGCTGATGAAGGCTGGAGCTTTTGATCTTATTATCGTGGAAACTGTTGGTGTTGGTCAAAGCGAAGTTGAAATTGCAGGCTTAGCTGATATTACTGTTGTTGTCGTTGTTCCTGAAGCAGGTGATGAAGTACAAACCATGAAAGCAGGGCTAATGGAGATCGCCGATATATTTGTTGTAAACAAAGCCGACAGACCTGACGCTGATCAATTTGTAAAAAACTTACGGCTGATGCTTGCCCCTGCATTTCATAACAGGTACGATGAAGTTCCTGTAATAAAAACGGTGGCTTCTCAAAACGAAGGTGTAAGCGATCTGTTAAAAGAAATAGAACATTTACTAAAACATCATCATTCAAAGGAAAAAAAATACTGGTTGTTGGCAGAAAGAGCTTATCAGCTTATTCAGAGAAAGAAGATGAATGATATTGACAAAGAAAAACTCAAAGAAGAAATTAAAGACCTTTCGAACAAGAATTCATTTCAATTGTATTCATTTATAAAAAATTATTTATAGCATGGAAATCATCCCCAATGAAAATTTACCAAAGATGGCTGAATGTGAGCCGGCAATTATAAAAGTACAACCGGGAAAAGTATATTCATGGTGTACTTGTGGCTTGAGTGCGACTCAACCATTTTGCGATAGTGCACACAGAAATATACAAGATGAACCTTATCGAAGTATAAAAGTTATGTTTGATAAAGAAGAAGAAGTTTATTTCTGTCAATGCAAAAAAACAAAAACGCCTCCCTTTTGCGATGATTCTCATTTAACGATCAAGAAATAATTCTCATAGTCTTTCAGGTTCATCGTCATTTTCATATCGTTCATCGAAACAATTTCTCCACGGCCCTGGCCCGGGATAGTTTTGATATGAAAATTAAAAACAGATATGAAAAAGATCACTTTAACCACAGCCTTTGCTCTTCTGCTTATTTTTTTAAGTAGTTGCCTTACCACTTTGCATCCCATTTTTACTACAAAAGATATTGTATATGAACCAAAACTACTTGGCACATGGAAAAAAGGAAGTGAAGGAGATAAAGGACCAGGCGTAATTACTGAAAATGGAACAGCAATAATCACAAATCTTGCAGCGGAAAACTCAATTGAGCTGCCAGGAAATATTTCTTCTATTAAACAAAAAGGATATCTTATCAGCTACCAGCGGGGAGATGGGGAAATTAGCGATCAGTATATTGCTTTTCTTGCCCGCATCGGCAAGCATCTTTATTTTGATTATTACCCCACTGATAAAAGAGAAGACCCAAAGCTCGATGAATTCTTCGGAGTACATTTTGTAAGAATGCATACATCTTATCGTGTCGAAATTTTAAAAGATGGAAGCTTTGAATTAAGTCAATTAGATGGGTCATATGTAAAAAGCCTGATCGATGAAAAAAAGATCCGCATCAGTCACGAAAAAGACGCTACTGGTAATAAGGTTATCACAGCTTCTACTGATGAGCTTCAGCAATACATAATAAAATATGGTGATGAACCCGGCGCCTACGAAAGTGAAAAAACTGTTTTCACAAAAATAATTCATGATCTATAAAAACATTTATATGAAAAAGTTATTTGTCGTTCTAATTATTTCCCTTGTCGTTATGCAATCCTGCGTAACATCCTTGCAGCCACTTGCAACTTATAAAACCGCCATCGTTGACGATAGACTAGCGGGTACATGGAATTCTGATGGGCAGGACTATGAAGTTCAAAAATTTTTTGACAGCGATTTGTTTAAATATATCAAGAAAGAAATGGATAAATATAAAGGCAATGCCGACAAAAAATTATCAGAAAAAGAAATGGAAGATTTCGCACCGATGCTTTACTTTAAATCCTATGTTATTAAGTATACAAAGGACAAAACAGAATATGCCATGTTCGGAAGCATGGTAAAACTCAATGGTCAATTCTTTATAAACTTCGCTCCAATAGATATAAATACTGATAAAAACAAAGAGCAGGCTTCTGAAATCACTTGGTTAGCAACTCATACAATTGCAAGAGTTCAATTCCCCAATCCTAATTCTCTTAAACTTGATTTTATTGACGGTGGATTTTTATATGACCAGGTAAAAGCAGGCCGTATGAAAATAAAAAATGAAAGAGATGATCTTTATGATACATTCCTGATCACTGCTTCTACCGATGAATTACAACAATTCATTCAGAAGTATGGAAATGACGATCGCTTCTTCAACAAAGAAAATTCTGTTACCTTGATCCGTAAAAGCTAAAGTGATGGAGAGAAAATATTGGAACCTCAATCATCCTTTATTGAGAATTTTACAGCACCTGGCTTTCTGGGTGCTTTCCTTCATTTTATTTCTTCAACTTTTTAAAACCGGTAACAACCCCGAAAAAGTTGATTATGTCTATACAGCTTTATTCCAGTTAAGCCTGTTGCCTGCAGTGTATATCAATCTTGAATTGCTTCTTCCCAAATGGGGAAAGAGGAAAAGGATACTGCTCTATTTAGTTTCCCTTGCAATAATTGTTGCTCTCTTTTCATGGATCAACTATGATTTTTTTGCTAAGTGGTCGGTTAAGTTATTACCCAATTATTTCTTTATTTCCTATTTTACCTTTAAAGAGATCATATTCTTTTTCACTTCCTATATTATTATTACTTCTTTGCTCAAATTATCTAAATCATGGTTTTGGATCAGTGAGTTAGAAAAGGAATTGCTGGAAAAAGAAAAACAAAAAAAGGAAGTGGAACTTAAAGCACTGAAAGCACAGATCAATCCGCATTTCTTTTTTAATACATTGAACAGTATTTATTCCATGGCACTTGATAAGGATGAACGTTTACCCGGTACAGTATTACAACTGTCGGACCTAATGCGGTATTTTCTTTATGAAGCAAAAGATAATTTTGTGCCTTTGGAAAAAGAGTTGGCTGTAGCTGATAATTATATTGCTTTACAAAAGATCCGCTCTGGAGAACAATTAAGCATTGAAATAACCAAGCAAGGTGAGATGAACGATCAGAAGATAGCGCCACTGTTGCTCATTACCTTTCTTGAAAATGCATTTAAACATGGAGCAAAAGGGAGTTCAGGAAATACATTTATAAAGCTTGATATAAAAGTGGATAAGAACAAACTGAATTTTACAGTAGAAAATAGTAAAGGCCTCATTGATGAAGTAAATACAGGTGATCATAATGGCCTGGGGCTTGAAAATGTTAAGCGTCAATTAGAGTTATTGTATCCAGGAAAACATTTACTGAACATAAAAGATAAACAGGATCGTTTTATTGTCGCATTACAATTAAGTCTATGAGCCGCTATAAATGCATAATAATAGAAGATGAGCCATTGGCGCAGAATATTCTTAAAAAATATATTTCTGATCATCCTTCACTTGAGTTAGTGGCAATATGCGCTGATGCGTTGGAGGCGCAGTCAATATTAACTAAACAAAATATTCAATTACTTTTTCTTGACATTAACCTGCCAAAATTATCTGGCATCAATTTTATTAAAACACTCATTCATCCTCCGCTGGTAATATTTACAACTGCCTATCCCGAGTTTGCGGTGGAGGGATTCGAATTAAATGCTGTTGATTATTTATTAAAGCCATTTTCGTTTGAACGTTTTCTGAAGGCCGTAAATAAAGTAATTGAAAAACTGAATACTCCTGTTCAAAATAATATTGCCGACAGTAACCCGTTTATTTTTCTTAAGGCAGACAAAAAAAATCACAAGATCGATCTTGAAAGCATTCATCATATCGAGGCCATCGGTGATTATATGAAAGTGATCACTGATTCAGGTCAACTGATCGTGAATGAAACAATGAAAAAAATACAGGAAAAATTACCTGCAAGTCTTTTTATCCGAGTACATAAAAGCTTTATCATTTCCCGAAGTAAGATCAGGTTCATTGAAGGAAGTTACGTACAGGTAGCAGATAAAAGCATTCCTATAGGCGCCACCTATCGAAATGAATTGCTTGTAAGTCTTGAAAAGAAAAACTAATCTGCTTACTCAACTTCTTCGCACCCGATCGGTGTAATAGAAATAAAATAATTTTTAGCATAACAGTTAATTTACAAATTGAAGTTATAATTTAAAGTTTTTGTTATGGGATAAATACGATAAACCCTGTACAATGATAAAGATTATCAATTCAAT
>DATDCP010000415.1:0-5352 GCA_036524255.1 Chitinophagaceae bacterium | reverse complement strand
AAATATATTTCAGTAGGCCGAAGCAATCTCTATCAAAATAAGAAGACAATATAGCATCGTGAAACGAGTAAGCGGTATTGGAGAGTAATGAATCCACCTAATATTTTTTCTCACAGATGTCACGGATGATCACAGATTTTTCCGCGAAAATCTGTGTAACCTGTGAGAATGATAAAGGGAAATATTCAATGATAAGTAAAACAACAAGTCGGGAACAAGCCGGGTCTTGAAATAAACTAACTGTATGAAAAAATTAATCCCCGTGTTGTTTTTTCTTTTATCACAATCATTATTTGGACAAAAGCCTTGCAGCTTACCTGAATTTCGTCAGTTTGATTTTTGGATCGGTGAATGGGAAGCATATGGAGTAAATGGAAAGAAAGGTGGAGATAGCAAAATAAGTTTGATACTTGATAGCTGCATTATCCTTGAGGAATGGACAAGTGCCGGCGTGCAACAAGGTTTACGATATGCAGGTAAAAGTTTTAATACCTGGAACCGGGCAGCTCGTCAGTGGCAACAAACATGGGTAGATAATACGGGCAATACAACTGCATTTACCAGGGGAAAATTTGAGAACAATAAAATTGTTTTTAGTTCCGATCCATTCCCTTTTTCAAAAGATACCATAGCAATTCGTCGGTTAACTTTTTTTGATCTTGGAATTGATAAAGTAAGACAACTCGGAGAGATCTCAAAAGATAAAGGCGCTACATGGACAGCCGAGTATGATCTTGAATACAGGAGAAAAAAATGAACAGGCTACTACTATTTTTTGCAATGATCTTTATTATTGGCTGCAAGCGCCAAAGCAAGAAATATTTTACCGGCACAATTGAATATGAATATACTTACAGTAGTGATTCACTGAATGCAGACTCACTTGCAAAGTCGAGGCCTTCTAAAAGTTTCATGAGATATGATACGATCAATTATCAAAGCAAATTTATTGGCGTTGATACAATTGTGTATTATTATTCCGGAAGATCCAATAAATGCTTATCTGAAACAGATCATTTGGGAAATTTTGAGTGTGAGGATTATGGCGCATTTACCGATTCAGTTATTTCATACAAACTGACTGATACAGATGAAAAGATCCTCGGTTATAGTTGTAAGATCCTTGAAATACAAAAAAAGAATTCATGGCTTCGTTATCATGTCGGCAATGATTTGAAGATCGCCCCTGCAACTTATCGACAGCACATATCATACAATTGGGATGTTTATGGTGATAAAGCAAATGGAGGTTTAATTCTAAGATCTGAACACCGCTTTAAATATTTTACCATGAAAGGAACTGCAACTGCAATTGAATTGGGAGCGGCTGATTTTAAAGCATTGGAAATTGATGAAAAACTTTTTTCTCAATTTTGTAAGTAGCGTGAGTTCTTCTTTTTGTGAATCAGTTTTAAATGAACGATAACCGTGATAGACGGCAGGTGCTGCAATTAATTTTTACTGACCTTTAAGAAAATTATGATCTTTATAAAACAAAACTACTGTTATGAAAAAAATCACTGCTGCTTTTATTCTATTCTTCGCAATTATTCAAACTTCGATTGCACAAATGGATCTCCCGCCAAGTGGTGGCAATACAAGAGCTACAATTTCTGAGGAAGTTGGCATTACGGGCATTACCATAAAATATACAAGACCCGATGTAAATGGAAGAGAGGGAAAGATATGGGGTACACTGGTGACTTATGGGTTTACATCACAAAACCTAAATACGAATAAGGCTGATATGCCCTGGCGTGCAGGTGCCAATGAAGCAACAATGATAACATTTGAACATGATGTGAAAGTGGAAGGGCAACAGATAAAAGCTGGTACCTATGGTTTATATATGGCTGTATGGCCTGAGAAAGCCACAATAATTTTTTCCAAGCAGGCTGATGCATGGGGCAGTTTTTTTTATGAAGAAAAAAATGATGTATTGCGTGTTGATGTAAAATCGGTTGCATTGGATAAAAGTGTTGAATGGTTGAAATTTGAATTTATCGAGCAAAGAGAAAAATATTGTGTGATCGCATTACAATGGGAAAAATTATCTATTCCTTTCAAAGTAGATGTTGATGTTGACAATATAGTATTGGCAAGGATGAGAGAACAGGTAACAGGTCAGCGGGGTTTCAATCCACTCCTTCTTACTGCAGCAGCAAATTATTTTATAAATAAGAATATAAATCTTGATGAAGCCCTTGCATGGAGTCAAAGAGCTGCTAACTTCAAAAGTTTTCAGACATTAAATACGCTTGGAACAGCGTATACAAAGCTTAACAAACTTAAAGAAGCGGATTCTACAATGAACGAAACATTGGTATTTGCAAATCCGGGACAATATCTTACTTATGGCAGAAGTTTAATAGCTGCAAAAAGATTTGATAGATCTTTGGAGGTCTTTAACGCAAGCCAGAAAAAATATGGAGATATTTTCCAGGTAAATGCAGGTTTCATGTCATACTATTCTGCTAAAGGAGATTTTAAAAAAGCATTGGACTATGCAAACAAGGCTTTGGCACAAGCACCTGATCCTGCAAAGCCAACAATAAATGCAAGTATTGCAAAGTTGAAAGAGGGAAAAGATATTAACCAGTAATAAATTTTTTGTCAATGAAAAAAGCATCAATTGTCTTATTGATCACTTCGGTACTTGTTATCTCACTTTATTCTTTTTCCAATAAGAACAAAGAAAATTCAATTGCTATTGTTTACACCTGTATTCCATGCGGGTCCGGTTGTGATTCGGCAGTTTATGATAAACCGGGCACTTGTAGTCATTGCAATATGAAGCTTGTTGACAAGACAACAATTGTACATAAGGATATTGAACCGGGTAAAGTGTGTTCGCTTGATGAAAAGAATATTGTGTTCCTCGACGTTCGTACAGCTCCGGAATTTAATGGTACTGCCAAAGATAAATTTGGTGCGATAAAAAATGCTATCAATATTCCTGTGCAGGAATTGGAGTCAAGGATGAGCGAACTGGAAAAGTATAAAGACAAAGAGATCATCGTTTATTGTTCACATAGTCGTCGTAGCCCAAGAGCAAGTTATATGCTAACACAAAATGGTTTTAAGAAGGTAACCAACATGCTGGGTGGAATGAGTGTTTGGAAAGAACAGGTAAAGAAAAACGACTGCAATGAAAAGTTATATCAGCAACAATAATTTTTAAACACTAAAAAAATACAAATGGACAATGCAATAAGTTGGTTCGAAATTGGAACCACGGATCTTGACAGGGCAACAAAATTTTATGAAACAATTTTTGGAATTAAACTGGTTCCGCTTGATCTCGATAATATAAAAATGCGAATGTTCCCATTAGATGATATGATGACAGGAGTAGGAGGGGCGTTGGTTTTTTCAAATGGATTTCATAAACCATCTTCCACAGATGGACCATTGGTCTACCTGAATGGAAATCCCGATCTGCAAAAAGTATTAGACAAAGTAGAAACAGCCGGTGGAAAGATCATGGTTCCAAAAACGGAGATCAGTCCGGAGTATGGTTTTATGGGTGTGATAATAGATACAGAAGGAAATCGTATTGGTTTGCATTCTGTGCCGCACCAATAAACCCCAAGCCCCTTGCCAAGGCGCATCCCTTTGGGAAAAGGGGCTTTGACGGAGACCTATTAAAAATTGTATATCATGAAAAGGATCATTAAACCCGTGTTGTTATTTTTTATCATTACAGGTTTTATTGTAAATAAAGATCGTGAAAGTAAAATGCAATCATTCAAATGGATGGTTGGATCGTGGACGATGAAAACCAAAAATGGTTCGATCAAGGAAACATGGATCTCCTTAAATGATAGCACGTTGAGCGGGGAAAGCAGTATGGTAAAGAATACCGGCGGTTCTCAACAGCTTGAGACTACACGATTGATCTATCGCAATAACGAATATTTTTATTGTTCGGTTGCACATGGTCAGAACAATGAAGAAGAAACAAAGTTTAAGATCACTTCATTTTCTGAAAATGGATTTATTTCAGAAAACCCGGCGCATGATTTTCCCAAACGCATCACTTACAAACTGATCAATAAAGATTCTTTGCATGCATTTATTGATGGCGGTCCATCCATGCCCGATAAAAAATCTGATTTTTATTATTCACGAAATAAAAATTGATCATGGCAGATTTTGACTGGAGCAGGTTTACTGTTCGTATCAATGTAAAAGCATCAATAGAAAAATTATACTGGTGCTGGGCAACAAAAGAAGGAATTGAGTTTTGGTTTCTTAGGAGATCTGATTATAAGAAACCCGATAATGCTCTTTATAAAGACAAAGAGTTTGTAAAGAAAGGCGATCAATATTCATGGTGGTGGCACGGCTATCCAGATGAGGTAGTGGAGCATGGTGAAATTTTGGATTGCAATGGAAAAGATCTTTTCAAATTCAAATTTGGAGCTGCCGGTAATTGTACTATTAAAATTTATGAAGAGGAAGGAGAAAAAATTGTTGAGTTGATACAAGATCAGATTCCTACTGATGAAAAGGGAAAACAAAACTGGCATATCGGGTGTAAAACCGGTTGGACATTTTACATGGCAAATATGAAATCAATGTTGGAAGGAGGAATTGATCTGCGGAATAAGAATGAGCAAATACAAAATGTGATCACGGCTTAAAATTTTTGTATGGCGTATAATGAGAAACTTGCCGATATGACAAGAGAACTTATTGCTCAAACACATAAAAATGTGGAAGAGAAAGCAATGTTTGGAGGCTTATGTTTTATGGTAAATGATAAAATGTGTGTTGGTGTAGAGAAAGAAAGGTTGATGGTAAGACTCGATCCCGAAAAGTATGATGAAGTAATCGAAAAAGATGGATGCAAGCCAATGGATTTTACCGGCAAAGTGATGAAAGGGTTTGTTTTTGTAGATGCAGATGTGTTAACAACAAAAAAGAAATTAGAATATTGGGTAAAGCTGGCATTGGAATATAATAAGATCGCAAAAGCAAGCAAAAAGAGATCTCCAAAGAAAAAGAAATGAAATACAGTCTTGAAAGATCTTATCAGATTCTTGAAAGAACTCCATCGGTTCTCAAAACATTGTTAAGTGGATTGGATGATGGTTGGGTAATGAATAATGAAGGACCCGATACTTTTTCTCCTTATGATGTGATAGGGCATTTAATTCACGGAGAAAAAACGGATTGGACAGCAAGAACAAAAATTGTTTTAGAGTTTGGGTTATCAAAACCATTTGTTCCATGGGATCGTTTTGCACAATATGAAGAGAGCAAAGGCAGATCATTAGAGCAATTGCTTGACGAATTTGAAAAGGTGAGAACAGAAAATGTAAACTGGTTCAAATCATTGAAGTTAAC
>DATDCP010000414.1:0-14363 GCA_036524255.1 Chitinophagaceae bacterium | reverse complement strand
AGTTACAGTAAGTTCCATTATTAACGCAACAAACAGGCAGAGACTTATCAATAAACCAATATAGAAAGCTCCCCCAAAGGTGGATGATAATAATGTCATGAATCCGGATAGCAGAACAAGTGTAGTTATGATGATGGCTTTGCCGGTAGATAAATAAGTTCGTTTAACGGCGTAGATCAATGTTAAGCCCTTAGAAAGTTCAAGCCTGAGCCGGCTCATGAAATGAATAGTATCATCTACGGCAATTCCAAATGCTATAGCGAATATGACGGACGTATCAGCTTTGAGGTTAATACCCAAGATACCCATTGCGGCACCCATTACAAGGAGTGGTATAACATTTGGTATCAGCACGATGATTATTATGCGCCAATGCCGCAATAATAAAAATGCAATTAGCGAAATGATGATCGCATCAATGATAATTCCTGTAAAAAGATTTTTTGTTAACGAGTAAGTTATTTTATCAAGGAGAACTGCTGAACCGGTCAAATGATAGGAAAATGATTGTTTATAATTTTTGCTATTAAAAAAACTTTCAAATTTTTTTTCAATTTTTTTAAAATCCTTCAGGGTCATATTGGGCAGGCGTCCGCTGATACGAAGACGTTGCCCGTCAGCACTTAAATAATGCTCCATCTCATCGGCATGCTCTGTTTGCATAATTGCTTCGTAAAATCTATTTACCGCTAGTTGGTCTTGTGGTAATCGGAAATGACTATTATCGCCGGCATAAAACGCTTTGTTGGCGCCTCGGAATAATGATAATGGGGAAATTAGATTTCCAACCCCACAACTATCCTTCAGGTAGTTTTCAATTTCCTCCACAAGGCTTATTTTTTGTAAATCAAAAAAGGAATTGGTTGCAGTTGCATTTGTTAATTCAAGTTCAAACGGGCGGGTACCCGCAAAGTCTGATTCCATGAATTTATAGTCGTCGAGTACGGGGTTCTTTTTAGGAATTTCCTGCAATAAGCTTGAATTGATCTCGATTTTTTTTATAAAGTAGATAGATATGGATCCTACAACTGCAAAGACAATAAGCACCACGTATTTATATTTTAATACCTTTTTAAATGAAGATGCAAGGAAATTATTCCACCGGTGTTCGGCTTTTTTTTCATATACAACATTCGGCACTGGTGAAAGTGTATAATATGCATACAAACCAAGCATCGTGATGCCAAATGAAATAAATAAACCAACGCCGGCAAAAAATCCAAAATTCCTGATTGGAATTATATCAGTAATACCGAGAGTGAAAAATCCTGTCGCTACCGTACAGCAGGTATAAAAAGTTGCCAGCCCGGTTTCACGATATGTTTTTTTCAACGCTTCGGATTTAGGTAATCCAGCCCTGAGATTTTCGATATAGTGTGTGGAGATATGAATTATGTCTGACATGCAGATAGCTGCCAGTATAGGTGGCAGCAGGCTTGAAATAATATCGAGTGAATGACCAGTTAAAGTTATAAACGAAAAAGTCCAAATAATAGAAATTGCAATTATAAGTAGCGGAACAAGAATTGTTTTTACGGATTTGAATAAAATAAAAAGAGCAATACTTATTAACGTGAGCGAAATGAGGAGATATACTTTAAGATTTTTTTCTATCTCTTTTACATAGATTCTTTCAATTCGGATCTTGGCGGTAAGATGGTATTCGTCAAACTTCAACTCTTCAATTTTCCTGCGAATATTATCAAGTATAAAGTCTTTTTCATTGTCATTCAGGAATTGTCTATTAAAAGCCGCGATAGCAATAGATCTTCCGTCCTTGGATACAAGCAAGTCCCTGTATTCTTTTGATTCAAATAAATAAGCTGAATCTGCCATATATAATGCTGGCTGTGAAATGTGGATGAGTGGTCTTGCATTTATTTCTTCATTTCTAAAATAGAGTAGGTTGGAAGATGTGAGTGAATAGACCTTGATAATATTATCAAGCTTTGTAATAAAACGTGCAAGGCTATCGGTTTTTTCAAGGAAATCCTGATCAAAGATGCCTCGCTTGTTTTTTAAGCCTATCAATATAAATTCATCATCTTTTTCCGAATGAAATTGTTGCTGAAAATCCTGGAAAAAAGCGAGGTCATCATCATCGCGGGGAAAAAGTTTTTCAATATTAAATTCAAACTTCAATGACCGGAGAGGTATTAAACTGAAAATAGTAAGCAATAGTAAAACAAGAATGATACGCCGGCTTTTGATCTTCTCCATTCTCCGGTTATTTACTTTTTATTTGAATGTAGGTAAATTATTTAGAAAAGGTCCCCTTTTATCATCATGGATTTTGTTTGTCTTAACGCCTCCATTGCGTTTTCGTGTTTTTCTACCGGTACAAGGTAACTAATGGCTTTTTCAGCAAACTTATTACAGTAATTACATTCATTGCAGTCTCTATGACAATTTCCTTTGTAAAAAAAATCCATGAAACCATTTAGTTTTTTATTATCGATGTAAAGGTCAAAGCTTTCATTAAATGCCTTCTCACTTCTGAGTGACTTAAGTTTATTTACCAGTTTGAGTGCTTTGAAAAGATTTATCATTCCCGGTTGAAGCAAATATTTTAAACCTTTCCAGTAGTATTTGTCGTTGTTGTATATAATGTATTTGGATAAGCCATGGATCAGATCCATCATATTACCGTCATATAATCTGTTAGTGTATGCAGAGACGATCCTTGCCAGTGCTTCGGTAGTCATGCTTCTTTCCACCAATTTTATATAATCTACACCGGCTTCTTCGTAATAATGCAGATCTTCCGGTCTTATAAATGCTGATTTTAAGATCTCCACAGGATTAGAAAGTAGCTTTTCGGCACAACTAAAAAGATAATAGTCAAAGCTGAAGTTGTTATTGACATGATTTTTTTGTGAAGCATGTGCATTATAATTCCCGTGCAGAGTTACCATCGGACATTTGTTCATGCACATCAGGTTGGCGATCGTCTGGATTTTGCAAGTGGTTTTTTCTTTGATCTTTCTTATTTCTTCAAAATTCTTGTTAATATCAACGTAAGAAATGTTGAGTTTATCTGCCCCGAGATTTTGCCAATACCGTGCTTTTTCAAAACCATCAATCCTTACTTGTATGGAAACGGAAACAGAAAAGTTGGGATATTTTTTTTTGATAATTTCCAAAACCATTGGAAGCGAAACGGTGACTATATCTACATTTATTTCCGAAAGCCAATCAAGCGTTTTACGAATATCGTGATAGCCTGTTTTGGTTATTTCAAGATTATCAAAACAAGTACCATTCATCAGGTAGTTAAACTTAAGTTCTCTGCGATGTGCCTCATCCACGAATTCTTTTACTTTTTCTTTTTTTACATCACGCAGCGTAAGCGAAGGCCTCCCACCGCCAATAAGACCGATGTTTAACTTGCCATAGATCTCTTCAGTCCCTGAAAAATCTATCTTTTCAAAATAATCATCTTCCCAATTGACTGGTATCACTAGTTTCATGATCTGTTAGTGAGATTTATTAACGTGGGCGATTTCCGTTTCATGATATAAAATAAAAGATTTGGCAGGCGGAAAAGATTGATATAAGTCAGTTCACCGGGTGATTATTTTGGAACGATACCCTATTTCTTGAAATAATGACCGAGTTCTGTATCAATATTCATCATATCGGTGTAGTGAGGTTTTTTACCGGGTTGAAAAAGAAATAAACCATGGGAATCATTCCTGGTGTTCAAATCTATATACGTAGAATCGTTGCCTTTTCCATGAAATAGAAGATATCTAACATTCTTTGCTTCTATTATTTTCAACAGGGGCCAATCCCGTTTAATTGACAGTTGGACATTTCTCATTTGAAAAAAATACTCATGCATAGTTGCATCGAATATTGCTGGATCAGTTAGCTCTTTTATTTTTTCAAGCTGCAACGAATCCGGAAGATAAAATACTGCGGCTTGGAAATCAATTTGCATTGTGTCTTGAAAATTAGAAGGCGGCTTAGTAAGGACCTGCTTCCCTGAATGTGAAGTTTTTTTTTCTTTGTCCTGTGCGGGGTTACTACTGCAGGAAGTGGTTAATGATAAAATTGAAACAATATATATAGTAAAAAGTTTCATTATGCAAATTTAAAAAAGCCCCGGATCATTTTTATCAGGGGCTTTCCAACCAGCTAACTATAGAGCCAATCTTAATAATTCCATAACCGGGTAATGTTGAACCCAATCAGGAACTCCGGACTCCAAGGACTGCTACCATTTTCTTTGGTATTATGATTTAAAGGATCATTGGTGTTAAACAAATTGTTGACTTGCGGTACTAAGAAATAATAATTGGTAAAGAATAGCTGAAAAGAGTGACTGCTTGTACTGAATTCTAACCCGAAAGAAAAATTAGGATTCGGGTTATTCTTAGTATGCGTTGTTATAGGCTGATCATAATTCATTAACAACGAAGTCACGTTGGTCACCTTAAACCGTGCTGAGACAGATACCGCGAAATGATCATGTTTCATTTCTGGTTCTGCTTTTAAACTGGCGCTGTCATTCTTCACAAAGTATCCATTCACAAGGTTCTGGTGTGAAAGGCTTGCTCCAACCTGCACCGATAGTTTGTCTGATAATTTTCTGGCTACAAGGATCTGGTTGAAGTATGTCAACCGATCACTGGTGTTCAAATAGATCTCATGACTCGTATCGCTCTTAGTATTAAATCCCATATTACCATAATAGGTAACGCTAACTGGTGATTTTCCCTTGGTTTGTTTTAGTATAGAATATTTCACGCTACCATCCCACATCGGGCCAGCAACTGTTGAAGGCGTAGCGGCATAAGGGACATTAGTTGCAGTGGTTTTTGTAACACCAATACCGACAAATAGATTTTTGATCGGTGCATAAGATACGCCCAGCCTGATGTTAGAGGGTGCAAAAAATCCCCAGAAATCTTCATAACCTTTATTCCACAACCCAAACCTGTGATTAATATCCATTTCAAATGTTCCTTTTATAGGTACCATTACTGTTTGGTTATCGATTATCAAAGCACTTTGGAAAGTGTTTTTTACCGGCTTGGGTTTTTGTACAGCAGGGGATTCAGTTTTTGTATTAGTACTGTCGTCCTGAGCAAATGTCATACTACCTGGCAACACAAGAAGTACCATGAGGATAGCAGATAGTGCAACCGGGATCTTCGATTTATATATTTTTACTTTCATTGTAGTAAATTTTAGATTCATTAATTATTCGGTGCTCCATTTCTTATCCAGTCATATATTTTTTGCTTATCGGCACTTGAAGAAATATACTGGGCCATTTCACCATAAATATTTTTGTATAAAATACTTTCCTTTGGTAATGCAAGATTTACAAAGCCGCCATTTACTATTTGTGTATATGAAATGTCAGGCGTCAGGTACGGTTTATGAGCCCCGGTTACATGGCAACCAGCATCAGTACATTTTGCAGCGAACAAAGGTTTTAATTCTGTGCTAAAACTCACTGGTTGTGGAGGACCGTCTGGATCAGATGCCAGCTGAGGAATGACTATATCTTTATAGCAACCGGATAAACCAATTATTACAAGGAGCAGCAATCCTGTATATTTTAATAAATTTTTCATTGTTGTTGTCTTTAATAGTTAGCTATCATTTATTATTAAAGTTCATATTGCATTCAATTTCTATTTTGTCTGCAATGCTGGTGCTGACGATCCCAAAGTCCCTGCAATTGAATTGGAATTTTAATTGAAGACCGAATACATCATAACCTGCAGCCGTACCAAACTGAACTCTATTTTTAGGGATATATTTAAGTGTTCCGATTATAGATTTTGTAAGTGGAGTTGCTAATTTTCCCTGGTAAGTAAGATTGAGTGTTACAATATATCCATTACTGGCAGGATCAAATTTTATTTCTGTGGTTTTAATTTTTGCAAGATTTGGATAAGCAAGATTTTGAGTACCTGAAATAATTGCAACGGTGCCCATCCCAGAAACATTGCAGCCAACATCACGCCCAGGTTCCCCTGTATTTGAAGTATTTATTTGAACATAACCGTTAAAATATGATTTTGCAGGATCACTTTCATAAAAGGCCCAGGAACTATCTGGTACTGGCTGACCTGCAGTTGCATAACTGGTAGCTTTAGCATCTGTTACGTCATTCATTCCAAACTGATTGAAGCGGCCGGTCAGTAATCCTGCTGCACCAACATAACTGGTAGACCACAAAACACTAGAGTGAACCTTATCAAGTTTCCATTCATTGGCATTACCAGTAGTCATGTTTCCCGGTAGAAGTACAGCATTGCTACGGGTAGCAACAAAAGGTTTACTGGTTTCTATAGGAACTATAAGTGAATCTTGACGGGTACAACTGGCCATGTAGGCATAACCACTAAGCAGGATAGCTAAAATCCAGAAGTATGAGTTTTTGAGGAGTTTCATAACAGGTCATTTTAAATTATAAATATTGTTATCTGGTTTATGTAAAAGAACTTTTTTTTAACCTTCGCAAGCTATAAACAGATAAAATTTTAGGACATGATTAATGAGGCTATCCAACGTGATTCATATCACATTTTTATATGACAATCATCAAAAGAGAACTATTTTGTAAAATGGATAAGTGAGTCTTTTTTCACAAACAATGATTAACTTACACGGTAGTATTTCATTTATGTGACTTCAAAAAACTCCTCACCTGTTTGTTGTGATTATTAAAAAGGGTCGATGATTTTTTTAAAACAGATGCAAGTGTTTTGATGACCTCTTCAGATTATTAGCATGCAATAATTCGTATCCTGAAGAATTAATGAGATAGATTATACAGAAAGATGATTTATGTCATGTTGATAATAAGGTGCTGTCATGAAAATGTCAGCTATTGTCAAATTATTTTCGAAACTCAAACGGATAGCAAAAATTTCTTAATACAAACCAGTTCATTATGAAAAAAGTTTCAATGATAAAAGCGATTACTCTGTTCCTGGGAGTTTTGCTTCTCACCGCATCACTTTTTCAGTGTACAAAAGTGGGAGACAATATTCAGCACCTGGATCGTAGTTACCCCAACACACCCGATTCATCTATTTATGCATCATTTCATGATGAATTTAAAATTGCCACTGCAGATGCAACACCAGCCACAAATGATATTATAAAATTCAGGGGGGTGCAGACAATTCTTCATGAATACTGTGGTACTTCCAATTGTCACGGAGGCCCCATCAAACCAAAGTTTGATACTTATAGTAACATTATGAAATATGTAGTAAGCGGAAGTCCTGAAGGAAGCAAGCTATGGGAAATGATCACAACTAATGATTTCAACAAGGCAATGCCGCCGGTAAACAGCAATCATGAATTAAACACTAAAGACAAGGCTATAATATTTAACTGGATAAGAAACGGGGCTAAAGAAAAGCCAAATCTTGCTGATTTCAGGCCGGCAGCTATCAGGCTTATTGCTGATGGTTGCGGTTCTGCCAACTGTCATAACCAGGCTACAGCAACAGGATCATGGGCAGAGAAAGGCACATTAGGTACAAGATATGGTATCGTTTCAGCGGATACCGCTTCTTTTTCTTTCTATGATGCAGGAACTGGTGCGTTAAGACGTTATTGCCAGGTTATAAATAAAACTAAATTAAATCAGATATGGGGTGACTACAAGGATAGTGTGAAAAGATATTATGCAGATACCATAGCTAATGCATCTTACAGAATTCTAAAAACATTCGCATCTCCATGGGGTGTTTCTTCAACAAGGGGTCCATTAGGCAGCTATGATGATATTGTAATGGATATTATATATCCAAAAAATATCAGAAGCAATTCTTCAGTTCAGTATACGAGTCCGGGAGGAGTTCAATATTACTCAAAATCAAATCATCTGAACAGCAACGATTGTTTTATCAGGCGTATTGACTCAACACTTTTATTTCTGAATCCTCATACAGGAGCTATTAACACAGCAAGCGGAAACATGTCTTACCAGGACGGTGGATTAAGTCCTTCAGAGATCGCACTGATCAAGGCCTGGTATTTTGCAGATCCCAATATTCCTGATGTATGGAAGTATGGTAAAACCAATGCAGGCATATTTAAATATGCAAGATCAGGTAAGCTTATTATCAAACCATAACCAATCAACTCATTCTAAAATTTCAGTATATGAAAAAAGGAATAATAATAGCAGCAATGACATGTTCAATGATGTTTTATTTACTGTCATCCTGTTATAAGAATAATGAAGATATCCAGGCAATTCCAAGGGTTTCATTTCGTGGTGAAGTAGTACCTATCGTTACTTCCGGTGCCTGCGGCTGTCATAATAATGGAACAACAACTCAGGTTAGATTTTCTTATAAGGATACCATTTGGTATGATGCCATTTCTTCCCGAGTAGGTTTATTTGATGCCTGGGTACATGGCGGCACACACCCTGGTGGAGGTAATATTGATTTTAATCCTAATGAAAAAGCGATTGTAAAAGCCTGGGTCGAGCAGGGCGAACCATATGATGATGGCGCCGGATGTGTTGTTCCCACAGTTGTTACTTATACAAAAGATATAGTACCGATATACAACACTACTTGTAAAGGGGGAGCTTGTCATGGTGGTATAGCAGCAAACCTGACTTATGATAAAATGGTTGAAAAGCAAACCACATTAGCAGCCATGATGAATAGCAGCGGAGCTACAGGGCACCCGGGTGGGCCAATAAGCCTTTCCACATGTGTTACCAATACTTTCACTGTATGGATCAACAACGGTATGCCTAAATAAATTCCCCCAATGAAAATTTCAATTAATAATACTAAAACAGGAGATATGAAAAAGATATTATTGCTATTGGTTATGGGATTGAGTTGCTGGTTTATAACTATGGGCCAGGATACTACCGAAGCTGTAACCAAAGAAGCGCCAAAACCAAAATATGCAAGGGCAACTTTTAATGCCACTAAGATCATTAACCTGCAGAGTACTGAGATCATTCCGACAAATGCGCTGCAGTTCATGGTATCTCACCACTTCAGTTATTTATGGAATAAAGATCAAAGCACGGAAGATAACCTTGCCCAGTTTTTGGGATTTAATTCAGGCGTAGCACAGACTTATTTATCCTTTGATTATTCTATCCATAGTTCTGCGAATTTAGGGGTTGCATTAGCAGGACATTCAAGTTATGAAGGTTGGGCCAAATTCAAACTCATTCGTCAGCAAACAGGTCAAAAAAATATACCCATCTCCGTCAGTTGGTATTCTATGGCGAATGTAGATTTTGCCCAGGAAAAAGGAACAGGATCTGAATGGGATAAATGGTCCTATCTCCATCAATTACTGATTGCCCGGAAAATGTCTGATAAAGTCTCTCTGCAATTGATCCCTTCTCTGATCTATCTGAATAATGTGCCTTATGGAATTAATAATAGCAATTTTGTTTGGTCCATTGGTGCTGCAGGAAAATTTAAAGCAGGTGCTAAAATGAATATAACAATTGAATATACACGTCAATTAAACATGTATGAAAATATAATTGACGAGAGCGGAACTGTTACACATTACAGTCCGGATCTTTTATCCCTGGGTATGGAAATTAATACAGGCGGTCACCTGTTCCAGTTTTATGTAGGTAATACAATGAATTCTTCAGCTATCGACCAGTTAGCAAAGAATACAGGATATCTTAAAGACGGTAATCTTGCTTTTGGATTTACAATTAATAGAACCATGGACCTTAGAAAGGATAAAGAGTGAGCATTGTTTGATTAAAGATGAAATGCCGGGCTCCGGATCCCAAAAAGGTTTCTGATTTTTTTCAGAAGCCTTTTTGATTTAATATAAAAGATTTTTTGACTTATCAAGATTTGCGATGAAGAAACTAATTTATTACCATTTCCTTTGTTGTTCCGGTTTCCTTATAATTCTTTATAAGTCTAATTCACCGATATCTTTCATAAAAAGACCTTTCCAAACTTTCCCGGTGATCAGGATGAGCAATGCTTATCAAAGCTTTTCCTCTTTGCTTCAGGCTTTTTCCAAATAAGTTTACTGATCCGTATTCTGTCACCACCCAATGAACATGGCCTCTTGTAGTAACTACTCCTGCTCCTTCTTTTAAGAAAGCCACGATCCGTGATTGTCCTTTAGATGTTACTGATGGCAAAGCAATGATCGGCTTACCATCTTCTGATAAGGAAGCTCCGCGAATAAAATCCATCTGGCCGCCAATGCCTGAATATTGATAGGTGCCAATAGAATCGGCACATACCTGACCTGTAAGATCGATTTCAATAGCACTGTTAATTGCAGTGACTTTTGGATTTTGCCTTATAACACTTGTATCATTTACATATGCAATATCCATCACCCGGATAGCAGGATTATCATCTACAAAATCGTATAGCCTTCTTGTGCCTGCCATAAAGCCGGTGACGGAACGACCCACATTTAATTTCTTAAGACTGTTATTAATGACGCCTTTTTCCAAAAGCGGGATAATTCCATCCGATAACATTTCTGTATGAATACCAAGATTTTTATGACTCTGTAAATTTTGTAATACCTGGTCGGGGATGCTGCCAATACCCATTTGCAATGTGGCCCCGTCTTCAATAAGCGATGCAACATTTTTTCCAATGCTGATCATTGCCTCACTTGCCTTGGAAGAATAATCCACTTCGGGCAGATCGGTTTCATACCAAACCAATGAATGTATTTTTTTGACATGCAGAAAACCATCACCATGTGTTCGTGGCATTTTGGGATTTACCTGTGCGATGATTACCCTGGCAGTTTCTACTGCTGCTTTGGCTATATCTACAGAAGTGCCCAACGAGCAATAGCCATGTGCATCCGGTGGTGAAACCTGTATCAATGCCACATCAATGGGTAAAATATTTTTTCGGAATAACTGGGGTATTTGGCTAAGAAATACAGGAACATAGTCTCCATCATCGCTGTTGACTACTGATCGTGTATTAGCAGACACGAATAATGAATTAAAGAAAAAGCTTTTCCTGTACTCAGGCTTATCAAAACTAATATCGCCAAGGTTAGTGATGCTTACCAACTCTATATTCTCAATTTCATCATGCCTGTTTTGAAGCGCTTTAATCAAGTGCACAGGCGTTGCGGCGCTGCCATGAATAAAAATCCTGTCGCCGGATTTCGCAATTTTTACCGCTTCTTCTGCTGATATATATTCGACCATTGATTTTTAAATTTTGGGAAAAATACCGATTTTTCGAGTTGATGTTTTTGCTAAAAAGTTTCAGAGAATTAGCTCATTTTTACAATCAATATTTTTTCAAAGCAACCCAGATTGTAAGTGGAGAAAAAGCCAATACTTCAAGTTGCTGTAAATATGATATCATTTCATTGCCAGAACTTGTTGCTTAATATAAAAGATTTTTTAGCTTATCAAGATTTGCAATTACGATCTTTCCTTCTTTTATTTCAATAAGTTTTTCCGCTTTAAAATCACTAAGTGTCCTGATCAATGATTCGGTTGCGGTGCCAACATAATGAGCAATATCATCTCTTGAAATTTCGATCGGTTTATTTTGTCCTCCGGCATTAAATTTTTCCCTGATATCAACCAATGCTTTTGCCACACGTTTTCGCAAAGAACTATAAGCAAGATTGAGTAACCTTTCTTCTTTATCCTTTACATTTTTTGTGATCATATGGATAAATTTTGCTGCAATACTCAGATCCCCAAAGATCATTTTTTGAAAATCTTCGCGGGGTATTTGCATAATATCTGAGTCTTCAAGTATAATGGCGCTGTCATCATAATTTTTATCTTCGATCAAAGCAGAATAACCGATAAAGTCTCCATCACTAAAAAGATCAGTTATATATTCTTTACCATCTTCATGTGTTTTATAGCCTTTCACTTTTCCTTTTATTACATAATATAAAAGTTTGGGTCGCTTTCCTTCCTGGTAGAGGAATTGTTTTTTGTAATACGATTCGATGTTGTATTGATCAGCAAGTTGCTTCATTAACCCACTGTCTTTTACATCTTTTATGAATTGGGATAAGCCCTGTTGCGATGAAGCATATTTGTTGCCAAGAATCTCCGCTTTTTTTAGCCTTATTTCGATCGCATTCAAAAGTTCAATATCTTCAAACGGTTTGGTAACATAATCATCGGCGCCCATTTCCATTCCTTTGCGGAAATCACTTCTTTCAGTTTTTGCTGTTAAAAAAATAAATGGGATAGCCTGAGTGTTCTCATTTTTTCTTAATAGATGAAGTACGCCATATCCATCCAGTTCCGGCATCATAATATCACAAACAATTACATCAGGCCTTTCTTTAATGGCAAGATCAACTCCTTTTTTCCCGTTTTCCGCAGTAAAGGTTTTGTACCCAGCCAGGTCTAATATCTCTGCTGTGTTTTCCCTGATGTCTTTATTGTCTTCAATAACAAGAATTGATTTCATGAGTTATTATTTGTTGCGTTTGGAAATGTTATGGTGATAGAAGTGCCTTTTCCTAATGTGCTTTGTAAGTTCACTGTTCCATTTATCAGGTCAAGATATCTTTTTACAATGTGAAGACCAAGACCTGTTCCTTGTATATTAGTCACGTTTGATGCCCTGTAGAACATGGTGAATAAATGTTCCTGGTCTTTTGTGGAAATGCCGAGTCCTTTATCTGCTACAGTAATAGTGTTTATTTTATTGTCACTTTTTGCAGAAATTGTAATTGGCGAATCTTCTTCTGAAAACTTGGCTGCATTACTTATCAGGTTGATCAGAATATTTCTTAGCAATTTTTTATCTGCATTTATCTTTTCTACTCCCTCGTATTTAAAATTGAATTTTTGCCCGGGCTTCAATACTACTTTCACTTCGGCTAATGTCTCTTCGATCATTTCCCTTAGGTTGAATTCAATTGGATCGGCGTTAATACGGCCTTCGTCAAGCCTTCCTAAAGAAAGAAAATCTTCAAGGATATCATTTAAATGTTTGACTGAATCCTTTATGCGGCTTATATGTTTATCTCTTTTTTCCTGGTCATCTTCTTTTGTATATTTTGAAATGAGTGAAGCTGAAGATAAAACAGCACTGAGAGGAGTTCTGAATTCATGCGAGGCCATTGAAACAAAACGACTTTTTATCTCGTTCAACATTTTTTCTTTATCTAATGCTTCATGAAGCTCTGTTTGTGATTGCTCTAATTTTTCAAGAGCTTCTTTAAGAATATGTGTTCGTTCGTCAACCTTCTTTTCCAATTCAGTATTTAACTTTCGGATCTCAAAAGTTACTTTTTCCAGTTCGGTTTGTTTTTTTACAAGATTTTGTTCCACTTCTTTTCTCAACGTGATATCAACAATAAATGCAATTACAAAAAGTTCATTGTTTTTTTTGTAATGGCTCAAGCTTATTTCAACAGGAAACTCCTCTCCATTTTTTTTTAATGCAAAAAGATCTCTGTTGGCACCCATAGAGCGATTAGAAGGTTTTTTATGAAAACCTTCCCTTAAGGCTTGATGACCATGTCTAAAAGATCCGGGAATTAAAATTTCAACCGGTTGGCCATTCAATTCGTTTGCAGTATAACCAAACATTCTTTCTGCAGCCGGGTTTGCAAGTACTATATGGCCACGTCCATTCGTAAGAATAATTCCTTCCGTTGCATTCTCAAAAAGGGATGTCATGTGTGCATGATCAAGCATAGAGCCTTATGAAGATTTGACCTCAATGTAACCAATGTCATTATCAAAATGAAATGATAAATAAATAAGATTCAGACCAGGCTCATCCTGGGTTCATTAATTTCTGTAAATGTTCTGACTACTGCAATCAAGGGAAACGTATTTTCTTTTTTTACATTATCAAAATCGGTGAGCATTGTTTTTTTCTCGACAGGATCCTTTGCAAGTTTTGCTCCCATTTTAAGCATAAACCTGTCCCAGGCAGAAAGATTTCTCATGATCATTCTTCCGGGTAAATAATAAAACTGGATCTTTTCAAGAATAGCGGTAGGGAGAGATCCTTTATTGTAGGTCTCTCTCTTTTCTATTTGCTCGATTGGTGATCCTGCGACCTGGAAGAAAAAGATCTTTTTATTCTGCATTACCTGGAAGTTTTTCTTCAACCAGTCTTTTATCTCAAGTTTCCCAACATATACGCTTGAACCGAGAATGAAATAATCGTACTTCGGTAGTTCATCAACCGGGAAACGATCTGCTGAAGCCACGGGTAATCGCAATTCCTGGCCTATCCACATTGCATATTGTTTGGTGGCCCCGTATTTGCCTTTATATATTACAAGCCCTTTCATAATTTTTTAATTTTAGTAGTTAAAAATATTATTGATTTAAGCAGCGGAATTGATCAAAGAATGTTGTTTTGAAATTGCAACTTCAGGGTGCT
>DATDCP010000413.1:0-4451 GCA_036524255.1 Chitinophagaceae bacterium | reverse complement strand
CGCGAAGGTTATGGAGTAAGTAAGGCAGGAATTGATTTTGCAAATGAAAATGGATTTAATCTTATAATTTCCCTGGACTGTGGAATAAAATCAATTGATCTAATTGCTTATGCAAAACAACTCGGAATTGACTTTATCGTTTGCGATCATCATTTACCCGACGTAGAATTGCCAAATGCAATTGCAATTTTAAATCCCAAACAAAAAGATTGTAATTACCCTTATAAGGAATTATGTGGTTGTGGAGTGGGTTTTAAATTAATTTCTGCTCTGGCACCTCAATTCGGATTAAGTGACGATGATATTTATGAAAGCCTTGACCTGGTTGCTACAGCTATCGCTGCCGATATTGTTCCGATGACAGGAGAAAATCGAGTTCTCGCTTATTATGGTTTAAAAAAAGCAAATGAAAATCCTAATAATGGAATTAAAGCACTAGGGTTTCTTAGCGGTTTAAAAACCGAACTGCATATTAATAACCTGGTTTTTATCATTGCACCAAGAGTAAATGCTGCCGGAAGAATGGATGATGCAAGAAAAGCAGTGCAAATGTTTATTGCGGAATCTTATGATGAAGCATTGCAATATGCAGAAATGCTTCATAGTGATAATACAGACAGAAAGGAAGCAGATCTGAATATTACAAGTGAAGCATTATCTCTCATCACAGAAAATCAGGATTGGCAAGATCGAAAATCAACAGTCGTCTTTCAATCACACTGGCATAAAGGCGTTGTTGGCATTGTTGCTTCACGTTTGATAGAACATTATTATAGACCAACTATTGTATTGACTCAAAGTGGCGAATATGTTGCAGGAAGTGCCCGAAGTGTTCCTGGTTTTAATTTATATGAGGCAGTACATGCTTGCAGAGAACATTTGATTGGTTATGGCGGCCATTTTGCTGCAGCTGGACTAACACTTGAGATAGAAAAAGTAGAGGCTTTTAGAAATAAATTTGAAGAAATAGTTTCGGCCACAATTCATCCCGAACTATTGATCCCTGAAATAATAATTGATGCTGAAATAAATCTTAGCGACATCCAATGGCCATTCTATAATATACTTCAGCAAATGGAGCCGTTTGGACCGGAAAATCTCCGTCCTGTTTTTGTTGCCAAAAAGGTTTGGAACACAGGCTATTCAAAAATTGTAAAAGAAGATCATATAAAATTTTCCCTGAAACAAAATAACACTGTGTTTTCGGGTATTGGTTTTAAAATGGCTGATAAATTTCATTTACTGCAAATGAATAATCCTATCGACGTTGTTTTTAAAATTGATGAGAATGAATGGAACGGTAACAAAACCCTTCAGCTTCGTGTGATCGATCTTCGGTTGAGCGAATTTTAAAAAAAATTTCCTTATTATCTAAACTATTGTATTCTTCATATTTACACAACAATTAAACTTCCTGCAATAATTTCTCTCTTGTTTTAAGTTCTTCAAGATCTATCAATACAAGATATTTCCTGATCAGCTCCTCATCGAATTCATCTTTTTGGTTCATTTCTTTAAGCATTTGTCTTTGTCTTTCCAGCAATTCAAGATAAATACGTTGAAAGCGTATAAGCGTATTGTCAGTTGAATTAGCCAACTCTTTAATATCCTGGTCGAAAAAATTTAACTCTATCTGCAATCTTGAGGACAATATATTTAAATGTTCATTCTGCTTTCGTTCACCATCATACTTTTCGTCTAGCAATTGAAGTGATGCCTTTGCGATCTTTTTCTGAATGATCAATTCCTGTTCCTGCTCCGGTATAGGATTATACCTGTCTTCCAGTTTCAATTTCCTTATTACCCATGGAAGCGTAAGTCCCTGGAAAACCAATGTGACAAGAATAACAATAAATGTTATGAACAGAATAAGATAACGATAGGGGAAAGCTTGTCCATTAATAAATAATGGTATTGATAATGCCATTGCAAGAGATACCACACCACGCATACCTCCCCATCCAAGAATTATTGGTCCTTTCCAACCGGGATTCGGATCCGCAACTGTGATAAACCGACTTATAAAACGAGTAAATAAAGACGCTCCAAATGTGCAAAGAAACCTCGCAACGATCAATACAAAAGAGATCGCCAGGCCATACCATATTGCTTTAGGCAAACTGGTTTCTCCAAGTTGGCTTACTATTGAAGGTAATTGAAGCCCGATGAACAAAAAGATCAAACCATTCATTACAAAGACAAGATTTACCCAAACATTTATTCCCTGCACCCGGCTTCTATAAGTAAGCATGGACTGTCGTCTGCTCGATAAAAAAAGACCACCACTTACAACAGCCAGTACTCCTGAAAAATGAAAATACTCTGCGAAGTAATACATGAGGTAAGGAGTAACAAGAGTTAAAACTATTTCTACACTGGATGATTTGATCAAATGACGATGAATATAATACAAAACAAATCCGATCGCAAGACCTATTAATGATCCCATAATAATGACGAGGAAAAAACTGATCGCTGCTTCCTGAAAATGAAATTGTCCTGTTATGACTGCTGCCAATGCAAACCGAAATACGATCAATGATGAAGCATCATTAAGCAGGCTTTCACCTTCAGCAATACTGACCAGGCTCTTTGGTGCTTTCACCTGTCGCATAATAGTTGTTGCAGAAATAGCATCAGGTGGAGATACGATTCCACCTAATAAAAATCCAAGAGCCAAAGTAAAACCGGGAATAAAAGCATATGATGCAAATGCAACTACACATGATGTTATAATAACGATTGGAAATGCAAAGCTCATGATCACCCGTCGCCATCTCCAAAACTGTTTCCATGATACCTGCCAGGCTGCTTCATAAAGAAGTGGTGGAAGAAAAATAAAGAATATCAGCTCGGGATCAATTGTAAGTTTTGAAAATCCATCTGTGAAGCTCAAAGCTAATCCACCTAATACAAGTATGATAGGATAAGCCAACCGCATCCTGTTTGCCAGCAAGACCAATCCAAGAATGATCAGGACGAGATATATGTATTGAATAAAATTGTCAGGCATGAAGTGATCATAAAGATAAAATAACAAAAGCCCGAATCGGGCTTTTGAAAAACAATTATGCTAATAAATCTATTGTTCGAACAGATTTTATAGTGTACTGATCATGTCAATATCTTCTTCCGCTACCTTCTCTAAGCTTGCCCATTGAATAATGATCTTTCTTCCCAAAGAGAAAACAGTTAGTGCAGCTACAGCACAACATGCCATCACAGCCGTCATTGGCAAAGCCGTGTGATTTTGGAAAACACTGACAAGAGCTGAGGTACCGGCCCCAATACTCATTTGAATGGCACCCATTAAAGCGGAAGCACTGCCTGCATTGTGTTCAAATGAAGCCATAGAAAGTGCTGATGCATTAGGAAACACGAACCCTTGTGTACACAAAAAAATAAAAATGAGAAAGATGGTAATGAATACATCGTTCCATCCAAAAAATGTGATCACTGCCATCGAGATCCCAATAATAGTTTGAGCAGTTAATGCTGCTTTGATGAGTTGTTCGCTGGTATAATTTTTTAATAACACACTGTTGAGCTGACTGGCGCCAATAAGCCCCATTGCGATTAAAGCAAATATCCATCCGTATTGTTTTTCGCTTACATGAAATATTTCCATGAACACGTGAGGTGAACCACCGATATAAGCATATAAACCTGCCGCTGAGATTGCTGCCGTTAATGCATAGGTATAAAACTGTGGATGCCTGATAACGTCTGCAAAGTTTTTAATAATAGGTCTCGGTCTTAATGAAAAATTTGGGTCGGGTTTTTTGCTTTCAGGTAATAAAAAATAGATACCAGCAAGAATGATGAGATCTACAACAATTAGCATTACAAATACAAAACGCCAACCCAACACAGCCGTTATATACCCTCCTAATGTCGGTGCAATGATCGGTGACACTGCAACCACCAGCATCAAAGTGGAAAATATTTTGGCATTCTCCTTCACTTCAAACAAGTCACGCACCATTGCCCTTGCTGCTACCATACCCACACAACCACCTAATGCCTGCAAAAGCCGAAGCACTATCAATGCATTTACTGATGCTGCGAGAGCACAACCAATAGAAGCTAAAAGATAAATGCAAAGTCCAATGTATAAAGGTTTTTTTCTGCCAAAGCGTTCCAGTAATGGACCGTATAATAATTGCCCTACAGAAATACCAATAAAAAAACTGGACAAAGATAATGTTACCTGTGCAACTGTAGTATGCAGGTTCTTTGCAATATCAGGAAATGCTGGCAAGTACATATCAATGGAAAAAGGTCCAATAGCTGTGAGCATTCCGAGTATGAGAATAAGATAAAAATTTTTCTTTCTGGTTGTGTTACTCATATTCTTTCAATGGTCCAAAGGTAGCTTATCGTTCGCGTTGCCTTTTATAATTGAGAGATAGTATTATGTACTTAGCCAGACTGCTACTATTAAGCCTGAG
>DATDCP010000412.1:0-8555 GCA_036524255.1 Chitinophagaceae bacterium | reverse complement strand
TCGATCAATTCATCGAGCATGGAAGTATTCACTTTGTCCGGATCAATAAGAACGGCAAAAGATTTTTTTCCTTCCTTTTTTCTAAGCTGCAGCGATTGGTAAATTCCTTGCTTCATTCGGGCTTATTACAAATGCAAAAATGCAAAAACTTTTTGTCTTTTTATGCTTTTTAAAAATAATAGATTTACGAGGGAAAAACAACAATAAATGGCTTAACAGTAGTTGAAAAACTGATCTTTTCATTGGGCGTTATTGACCATTTATTTTTTTTAAACTATAATATTTATTGTTTTCATTGGAGAAATGAGTTGCTACATATCTTATGTTGATTTACCAAAAAAAATTTTGGTATAAATTTTATGTCTGTTGTGCAAAAATCCTGAAACGTGCTTCTACGCTGCATTAGAAAATTATTAACTTCGCTTTTCCACATTGTGTTGATATTTGAACGTTTGAAATGCAAGATGATAAAAATATTTTCGTAATCACCCTTCCACCCGGAGGGTTGTCAACCAAGAACCGACAAAATCTTTACTTACTATGCCCATTAAAAAACAAGCTTCCGCTAAAAGCGGTTTGCAGTTCCCTCGTCGCTTCACTCGTGAAGATGTAAGCGTATTTGATCTATTCGAATATGACTATCGTACTTCAGTAATTCGTAACCCGAGCGGTGAAGTAGTATTTGAAATGACCAACGTTGAAGTACCCAAACAATGGAGCCAGATCGCTACCGACATTCTTGCCCAAAAATATTTTCGTAAAGCAGGTGTACCACAACCCGACGGAAGTCTTGGACGTGAAACTTCAGCAAAACAAGTTGCACACCGCATGGCCAATTGTTGGAGAGTGTGGGGTGAACGTTATGGATACTTTGCTTCAGAAAAAGATGCACAGGTTTTTTATGAAGAGCTAGTATACTCTATACTCGATCAAATGTGTGTACCTAATAGTCCGCAGTGGTTCAATACCGGTTTATATGAAAGCTATGGTATAAAAGGAAAGCCACAGGGACATTATTATGTTGATCAAAATGATGGCGAGCTAAAAAAATCTACATCGGCGTATGAACGTCCTCAGCCGCATGCATGCTTTATATTAAGTGTTAGCGATGACCTGGTAAATGAGGGCGGTATTATGGATCTCTGGGTTCGGGAAGCAAGAATATTTAAGTATGGTTCCGGTGTCGGTACAAACTTTTCTCATTTAAGAGGCGAAGGTGAAAAGCTAAGTGGCGGTGGTACCTCATCTGGTTTGATGAGTTTTTTAAAGATCGGCGACCGTGCTGCCGGCGCTATTAAAAGCGGTGGTACAACACGTCGTGCTGCAAAAATGGTTTGTCTCGATCTTGATCATCCGGAGATTGTTGAATTTGTTAACTGGAAGGTTGAGGAAGAAAAGAAAGTTGGTGCGTTGATCTCTGCTGGTTATGCAAGCGATTACGAAGGGGAAGCATACAAAACCGTAAGTGGTCAGAATTCAAATAACTCTGTTCGTATTCCCAACGAGTTTTTTAAGGTATTGCAGGAAGATGGAGAGTGGGAATTAAAAGGAAGAATGGATGGAAGAGTGATGAAGAAAATTCCTGCAAGAGAATTGTGGAACCAGATCTCTTATGCTGCATGGCGTTGTGCTGATCCGGGTACACAGTATGATACTACTATTAATGAGTGGCATACTTGCCCTAAAGGTGGCCGAATCAATGCCTCTAATCCTTGCAGCGAATACATGTTCCTGGACAACACAGCCTGCAACCTGGCATCAGCTAACCTGATGAAGTTTTTTGATACTGAGAAGAACATATTTGATGTAGAAGGTTATGAATACAATTGCCGCCTTTGGACAGTTGTACTGGAAGTTTCAGTATTGATGGCGCAGTTCCCAAGTAAAGAAGTTGCTCAACTCAGTTATGAATACAGAACACTTGGTTTAGGTTATGCTAACCTCGGTACATTATTAATGGTAAGCGGTATTTCTTATGATAGTGAAGAAGCAAGAGGAATTGCAGGAGCTCTTACTGCTATCATGACTGGTATTTCTTACAAAACATCAGCGGAGATGGCGCAGGTGCTTGGTACTTTTCCAAGATATGAAGAGAACCGTGAGGAAATGCTGCGTGTAATGCGTAATCATCGTCTCGCTGCGTACGATGCTGATAAATATGAAGGATTAAGTTTGAAACCACAAGGTATTAAAGCACAATATTGCCCTGCTTATTTATTAACTGCTGCATGTAAAGCCTGGGATGATGCTGTTGAGCTGGGTGAAAAATATGGTTACCGCAATGCACAGGCAACAGTTATTGCACCAACAGGAACGATTGGCCTGGTAATGGATTGCGATACTACAGGAGTTGAACCTGATTTTGCCTTGGTGAAATTCAAAAAACTTTCCGGTGGTGGTTATTTCAAAATAATCAATCAATCAGTTCCTGCTGCATTAAGAAATCTTGGTTACAGCGAAAAAGAAACCGATTCGATTATTAAATATGCAGTTGGTACAGCATCCTTTGCCGGGGCGCCGTTTATAAATCATCAATCGTTAAGTGAAAAAGGATTTATTGCTGATGAAATAAAAAGATTGGATGCGGCCGTAATCTCTGCATTTGAAATTGGATTTGTTTTCAATAAATATACATTGGGTGAAGAGTGCCTCCAACGTTTGGGCTTTACACCTGAGCAATACAATGACTTTGAGTGGAGCTTGCTGGAAGCTCTTGGTTTCAGCGAAGAAGAAATAGATGCTGCTAACGATTATGTATGCGGTACCGGAATGCTGGAAGCAGCTCCTCACCTTGAAGAAGAACATTTGCCCGTTTTTGACTGTGCCAACAAATGTGGAAAGAAGGGCCAGCGGTATATTCATGCCAATGGCCATATCCGCATGATGGGCGCCACACAACCATTTATCAGTGGTGCTATTTCCAAAACCATCAATCTGCCTAATGAAGCTTCCGTCGACGAGATCGCTGCTGCTTACCTGCTTAGCTGGCAATTAGGATTAAAAGCAAATGCTTTGTATCGTGATGGTTCTAAATTGTCTCAGCCGCTCAGTAACAAATCTGATAAGAAGAAGAAAGCGGAAAGTAGTCAGGAGTCGGTAGTCAGTAGTCAGGAGTCAGTCGCGAATAATCAGCAACAAGATTCAAACATTGTTGATCTGAGTAAACTGACAGTTGAAGAGTTATTTGAAGAGGTACAAAAAAGAGTACAGGCTTCACCTGATACAAAACTGAAACGCAAACTTGCCAGCATTGTTGAGCGTCGTACGCTTCCTGCAAAAAGAAGAGGCTTTACACAAAAAGCAAAGATCAACGGACAAGCTATTTTCCTTCGAACCGGTGAATACAGCGATGGTACATTAGGTGAAATTTTTATTGACATGGCGAAAGAAGGCGCCACAATGCGCAGTATGTCAAACTGTTTTGCTATTGCTATCTCGATCGGTTTACAATATGGAGTTCCATTAGAAGAATATGTAGAGAAATTTGTTTTCACCAAATTTGATCCTGCTGGATTTGTTGAACATCCGAATATCAAATCAACAACATCTATTGTTGACTTTATCTTCCGTGCATTAGGCTATGAATACTTGGGAAGAACTGATCTTGTACATGTGTTGGATAAACCAGAAGTACTGAATACCGGCACTGATAATTGGGACGAAATTCCAAGCGGTCTTGAATATGAAAAGGCACCTGAGCTATCAAGTGTAAGAGTGGTAGGAACAGTTAGTAACGGCGTTCAGCCGGTAAAAGCGCAGAAGTCAGTTGCAAGAGTTGAGAACAGTATGGAGGCAATGAGTTCTGCAAACAAGAGCATGCAGAGTGATGCGCCGGCTTGCAATACTTGCGGACATATTACAGTACGTAGCGGCACATGTTACAAATGTTTGAATTGCGGTAACAGTCTTGGCTGCAGCTAAATATTATTTTGTATGGGTGAGGGCCAGGTCCTTTTAATGGGACTTAGTCTGATCTGGAAAACCAAAAGTACCCTTTTACTAACCCCGATCAATTCGGGGTTTTTTATTTGAGTGGTTTTGTAACGGTAACAAATTAAATTAGATTCACTATCCTATTTAATTAGTGAGTTTATGCCTTATGTGTGCCATGAAACAAAAATAAAATGCCTGTCTATTATTTTTTTAATAGCTTTCATTCTAAGCTATCAAAACCTAAAAAGCCAGCAACCCGTAAGTTCCGTTGCAGTTGAATGTATCGAAAACAACAGTTTTCCTTTCGGGACTAATGGTGATCCTAAAAACTTCAGTTTTCTTAAAAGTAATGTTGGCAATAAACGGATCGTAATACTGTCGGAAGCAGATTACGGTGATGGGACATCTTACCAGGTGATGTCACAAATGATGGAATTCTTAATAGATAGTATGGGATTTAAAGTAGTGGCGTTTGACAATAGTAATGTAGATATAAATTATTTCCAAAATAAAATAAGTCAAACCGATAACATCAATCCTTTCGATACATATTTCGGCCCAAATATCCTTAATACTAGCTATGGCTTCAACATTGTTCCTTTTTTACAAACAAGAATTAAAGAAAAAAAATTAGAATTATTTGGACTGAATTTCCAGATGCGACTGGATAGTGCTGTCAATGGTCTTCTCAAAGAAACCTGCAGTTTTCTTCAATGTGATGACAGCGTCATTGATAGAACTTTTGTTTCCTTATTGCGCAATTTAAAGCAATTCGGTTATAAAGCGTTTTTAGTTGACTCCTACGCTAAGATCCTATTAGAAAAAATAGATCTTTTAATTGCTGCATTGAATAAACCAATATCGCAAAATGTAAAGGAGGTCCAGCCTTTAATACGGCAATGGACTAATGTGAAGTATTTCGTAACATGGTTAAATCGGAGATTTAATTTTGCAAACGAAGCTGAAGATGTCAAAGTTACTGCCAGTTATTTAGCTGCAAGAGATAGCACAATGGCTGAAAACCTGGTCTGGATGCTAAATTTTCTTTACCCTAAGGAAAAAATAATTATCAATGTTTCTGCTTACCATGCGTCCAGGTTTTGTTATAAAATAGAGGATTTTACTGAATGTTGTAAACCAGCAGAGATAAAGACATTTGGTGAGCTAATGGCGGGAACGCGATTTAAAGAAGATATCTATTCGATCGTATTTGTATCGTCTGGCGGATTCAGAGGCGTTGAGCAAGGTGAAATAAAAGAACTTCCAGTTCCAAAAAGGAACAGCATTGAATATGCTTTTTCAAAAACTAAATTTGATTATGCTTTTCTTGATTTCAAAAGGAATAAATGTGATTGGCTAAACCAGGGGATCTTTATGGCGCCTTTTTTTGATCGTTATTTTCTTGCAAACTGGTCGGATATTTTTAGTGGAATTGTCTATATAAGAGATATGAAGCCTAACTATTCTTTTAGGTAATTACTCTAAAAAATCATCTTCATCCTTCGGCCTATATTTATCAAACATCTTTTCAATAGCCCCGGCAAAAACAGGAAATTTTTCTTTAGCAAAGTCTTTTACAACTTCTATTGCTTTTAATGATTGTTGCTCAGTTAATCCCTGTGCCATCAAACGGTCTATAAGTTCCTTCATAAAATAGTTTTAATAAAAAAGGTCAGATTTCTCTGACCCAAATATCATCATAATCCTTAAAAATCCAATTAATCGTTGTTCTATGCTACTTTCAATAAACTGATCTTACTTGTTTCAAACTTCCTTTTCGCATATTCAATATCCAGCATAAAAGTTTTTTCACTAGTGCTTGGCAGTTCAAACATAGCATCGGTTAAAATGCTTTCGCAAATACTTCGAAGACCACGGGCACCTAGTTTATATTCTACAGCTTTTTCTACCATAAAATCAAGAACGGGAGCATCAATACTAAGATTAATACCTTCCAGATCAAACAATTTCTTATACTGCTTTATCAATGCATTCTTTGGTTCTGTTAGAATAGCACGAAGTGTTGGCGCATCCAATGGATCAAGGTGCGTAACGACAGGTAAACGTCCCAACAATTCAGGGATCAATCCAAAAGTTTTAAGGTCAGGAGCATTTACATAACGAAGAAGATTTTTCTTCATGTTATCCTGGAGCTCTTTGTCTACATTAAACCCTATTGTATTTGTTTGCACTCTGCGGGCAATCACTTTGTCAATGCCATCAAAAGCACCGCCGCATATAAAAAGGATATTCTGAGTGTTGATCTTGATAAGTTTTTGCTCAGGATGTTTGCGGCCTCCTTGTGGCGGCACCAATACATCCGTTCCTTCCAAAAGTTTCAACATGCCTTGTTGTACACCTTCACCACTTACATCACGGGTAATCGAAGGATTATCTCCCTTGCGGGCAATCTTATCTATTTCATCAATGTAAACAATGCCACGTTCAGCAGCAGGTACATCATAATTACAAACCTGTAATAGTCTTGTGAGAATACTTTCAACATCTTCACCTACATAACCAGCTTCAGTAAATACAGTAGCATCAACGATCGCAAAAGGAACATTCAACAAGCGGGCAATAGTTTTTGCAAGTAATGTTTTACCAGTACCTGTTTCACCCACCATAATAATATTGCTCTTTTCTATTTCAACATCACTTGTTGATTCACTTGTCTTTTGCTGTAATCTTTTATAATGATTATAAACTGCAACAGCCAGCACTCTTTTTGCTTCATCCTGCCCGATCACATATTCATCAAGAAATTTTTTTATCTCAACAGGTTTCTTTACAGTAAGTTTAAAAGAGGAGGGAGTTCGATCATCCTTGGTCATAAGCTCTTGCTCGATGATCTCACGGGCATGCTCTACGCAGTTTTCACAGATATGTCCTTCCTGGCCTGCGATCAGGATCTTCACCTCGTCACGATTACGACCGCAGAAGGAACAATGTAAAGGGTTTTTTGCCATTTTATTTCAATATGGGGTTTAACGCAATGTGATTTGCAAAATTATAAATCCACCCTGAGAGAGGCGGATTTATTTTATAATCGAATGTTAAGCTATTGCCAAAGAACGGGTTATATCTTTTCAACTATCCCATCCACGATCCCGTATTCGATCGCCTCTTTTGCATCCATCCAGTAGTCGCGGTCAAAATCTTTCATGACCTGTTCCATCGTTTTGCCGCAGTTCTGGGCCAGTATTTTAGCTCCTATCTCTTTCACTTTTTTGGTCTGCACAGCTTGTATTTCAAGGTCTGCACTGACTCCACGAATATAACCACCAAGAGAAGGTTGATGTATCATTACTTCGCCATGTGGGTAAATAAAACGCTTTCCTTTTACACCACCACTTAATAAGATACTACCCATTGATGCCGCCAGGCCCATGCAAATAGTGCTTACCGGCGATTTCATCATACGCATGGTGTCATACATCACCATTCCGCTTGTTACCACTCCACCCGGACTATTGATATAAAATTTTATTTCCTCACCTGGTTTATCCGCATCAAGCAAGAGAAACTTAGACACCACTTCTTTTGCGGATTTATCATCCACCACACCCCACAAGTAAACTTCTCTTCTGTCAAAGAAATAACGTTCTAATTTTTTATTCAACATCTGTAACTCATCTCTCTTATCTTCTCTTTCCTTTTCATCTTCTTCTGGTTCATCATCCATCTTCCAGCCTTTGTAGTGAAAATTCTGTCTGTTCATGTGATTAGTTTGACGTTTATAGTTTATTGTTTGTAGTTATCAGCATTTGTATTTCAATTTAGCTTTCGTTGCGTCGCACTCTTGTGCAACAGAAATTCTATTCATCAATTAATTGGCACATTAGCAAATCAGCACATTATCACATTAGTCCTTCTTTTGCTTTCTCGGATTGATCAACAACACCTCATCAACCAGCCCATATTCTTTTGCTTCAGGCGCGGTCATCCAACGATCACGGTCAAAATCTGCTTCTATCTGCTTTACATCTTTTCCTGAATGATAATTTATAACATCGTATAATTCGGCTTTCAGTTTCCTGATCTCATTTACGGTAATTTCAATATCACTTGCCTGCCCCCCGATAGCCCCACTTGGCTGATGCATCATTATTCTTGCATGTTTCAGAGCGGCTCTTTTACCTTTTGTTCCTGCAGCCAGCAATACAGAAGCCATCGAGGCTGCCACACCAATACATATAGTAGCGACATCAGGAGTAACATATTGCATGGTATCGTATACACCTAAACCACTGTACACACTTCCACCCGGACTATTTATATACATATTAATGTCTCTTGTTCTGTCAGTAGAGTCAAGAAACAATAATTGCGCTGTAACAATATTTGCCACTTCATCATTTATAGGATAGCCAAGAAAGATGATACGGTCCATCATCAAACGGCTGTATACATCCATTACTGCTACATTCATGGGACGTTCTTCAATGATGTTAGGAGTAAGACCTGTTACCATTTGGCTTGCATAGCCATGAAGGGTATTGCTGGAAATACCGCGGTGTTTTTCCGCATACTTTTCAAATTCAGAATTAAAACTCATTTCGTTTTGTTTGCAGATTAAGGCAATGATCGCCAATTGGTCTGATTCATCAAATATCCGTCCA
>DATDCP010000411.1:0-17151 GCA_036524255.1 Chitinophagaceae bacterium | reverse complement strand
TAAAAGATACAGATCTGTGTAGGGATAGGGATGATCGATCGCTTCATTATTATTAGAAATTGGTGGTTCTGTAGCTTCTTGTTCTATATTGTTTCTTACGTTATTATTCAGATCCACACTGGATTGCATGTCACCACTTGTCGGAAAATTAAAATCAGGGCCCTTTAAATATAATTCCGCAAGATTTGCTGTTGAGTGATCAACGGGATTTATCTCATTTATTGCAGGTGTAAATGTTTTTGTTTCTTTTGAAGCAATTGCAGGAACCTGTTGTTGATCGTTATTTTGAATTGAATTAGTTTTCAGTTCAGCTGAATTATTTTTTCCCGGGTTATCATTGTAAATGATAATTGAAACAATGGAGCCGGTAAGCAAAAACATAATGACTGCAGTAAGGCCATACCATCTGCGGCGAGTGTGTAAAGCGGAGTGAATACCTTTCCATACCTTTTCCGAAGGGTACATCCGGTATTGGTTGGCGTTATCTCTCAACAGCTTCTCAAAATCCCCATTATTGAATTGTCTCTCCATAAACCAGTCGGTAATTTAGGAACGGATTTGGTTTTATCTGCTGCCAGCCAAAGCAATCCATTCTGGTTGTTGCCTTGGTTTTTGCAAAATCTTTTTTCTTACTAAAATATCTTCAAGCATTGCCTTCGCCCTTGTATACTGGCTGCGGCTTGTGCTTTCTTCTATATCCAGCATTTTTGCAATTTCACGATGACTATACCCCTCTACTGCATATAAATTAAGAACTGTCCGATAACCCATTGGCAATACTCTGATACATTCCACTACTTGTTTTGCCTGTATGATCGATGGCACGCTTTCCTCTCTTACCTGGACACCTGTTGCATGAATTATATCAACACTGTCATTGAACTTCTTATTTCTCTTTAGGATATTGATACAGGTGTGAACGATTATTCTTCTGACCCAGCCTTCAAATGCTCCCCGATTTTCAAACGTATGCATTTGTAAAAAAACCTTTATGAAACCTTCTTGCAGCATATCCTCGGCGTCTTCCCGGTTATGGGCGAATCGATAACAAACAGCCAGCATTTTTGGGCTGTATTTATTGTACAGTTCCCGCTGGGCAGAAGCGTCGTTTTTCAAACAGCCTTGTAAAATGGCTTCCTCGGTCATAGTTTCCTTTGGTTGCCTGTAAATTAGACAATTTTTAGATTCAATAGCTGCACAGTATTGTAAATTTTCGGTAAACGGAATATATGCCTGGGTTCTTAAAAGGAAGACTTGAGGAAAACTAAACAGGTCATTTAATCCTGTTTTCCCTTTTCTTGTTTTTTCTTAATCTTTTAGGTCCGTACCAAAGCCAAAAACCGGTAATTGTAAGCATGAATAGAGATATGCCCATGACTGTCGTATAACCAAGCATGCTTTTTTCATCCGTGCCAAAAAGTTTGTCGAGTATTGTGCCATCATGAATATCTTCTATCAGATCACTATTTCGTTTCTCTATCAACAGAAGTTTTCCCGTTGTACAATCGACTTGTAAACCCCAATAGTGATCTACAAATACAAATTTGACAATACCCTTTGAAGGTCGGATGTCAAACCTGTCCAATTCTTTGGAAAGATTTGCATCTACTGAATCATGCAAGTAATGAACAGCGAGTTTTTTGAGACTATCCAGGCTCAACCAGTCACCAGGATTTGTTGAAACGCCTTTTTGTGTCGGGGCGAGTAAACCTGTCTTCTTTTTCCATCCAAGCAAAAAACCCGTTATTGAAACAATGAAGAAAAAGATGAACAAAAATATTGCAATCTTACGGTGCAACCAGCGAAACCTACGTATCCATTTAGCTTGTTGTTTTGTATTTGTCATAAAAAATAAATAGAAAGGCCTGCCTTTCAACAGGCCTTTCATTATTAAAGTGAAGCTCGCAAAGAAAAAATGAAATTTGAACCGGCCGCCACAATACCTGATGAATATGGCCTGTACCGCTGATTAGTTATATTTTCCCACCCCGCAGTGGCTAAAAGATTTTTTGTAAGCTGGTACGAGCTCTTAAGATTAAATGTATACCAACCCGGTGAGTAAGGCTTCCCGGAAGCATCTTTCGCATATATATCTGTCTTGGCCTGCTCAGATGGTGCGAGGTCTTCATTTTTTATCTCGCTATTATACTGGGCATTCGCTTCGATGAATAATTTTTTCATTCGATAACGCAATGCTGTGCTGCCATAAAAAGGTGGAGCATGACGCAGAGGAACCTGTTCATTCTTTGCATCATCTGTTTCTTTTCCATTTATCCAGTTGGCATGTGACAGCAACGAAAACTCAGGAAAGAAAAATATTTCAGCGCTGACTTGTAGACCCCAAACAGTTGCTTTTGCAACATTTTGCAGGGCTTCAACGCGACTCATTACACCATTAAAAAGAATACTATCCTCGCCATTAAATGTCGTGGGTCGTCGAACAATAGCATCATTTAATATGGTATGGAAACCGGTTATTTCAATCTGGAATTTATTAGGGATGTTTTTCACAATTCCCAATTCAAAATTCCAGGTATACTCTGGTCCCAACCCTGGGTTTGGAACAGTTACATTACCCGGCACACTCTCAAACAGTTTTCCTATGTCATCCACATTTGGCATTCGATACCCTGATGAAATAATACCATTTAACTGCCATCCTTCTCCTGGTCTGAATACAAGCCCGGCATTTCCAGTTAGTGCACCATCTCTCAATTCAGCCTCTTTATAAGGGAACTTAATGAATGTTGTATCAAAAGTCGCATCCAGAGTATTATAACTATACCTTAAGCCTGTCGTAAGTGTTATCTTAGGAGCAAGGTTTATTTTATAGCTACCATATACACCCATAGTACTCCAGGTGCTTCCATCCGGATAACGACTTGCCATTGGTTTAACCACACCAGTGCTGATGTTTGTTGTTTCACCCAATGATCCCACTTTGTTATAAACATATTCCAGTCCATAGAATAACTGTCCTTTCCCAAGACTTTTCTTCACATCCAGGTTCGCACTGATTGCATCTACCAGTTCAGTTTGCTTGTTGCGGTTATTATTATTCCTTGCGCGGTCAATGCGGCTTTCTTCATAATCCTGGTAGGCTATTGTAAGTTTTGCATCATCATAAATTCCGGTCTTTTTTGAAAGCATGATATTAAGTGTATGCATATTCCATATCATAGGACCGTAGTACCATTCTGCAAACCGCAATGCACCGTTTCTGTATTGTATTAATCGGTCGTACCGCGGCGCATCATCCGTTTTAGCATGTATAAAACTGTATTGCAGATCCAGGTACTCGTTTGGTTTAAAGCGAACCTTTTGAAGAAAGTTTACCTGGTCGTATCCGCTGAACCGCTGAATACGGGGATCGCTGTTTTTTACGATGCTGTCTTTGTCATTTATACGTTCTACATATTCCGGACGTAAATAACTATTCTGGCCGCCATTCTCTCCCATTTTAAGATCATCGAAGCTGCTATAAGAAAAGGAAGATAACAATGACCATTTTTTCCAACCAAGATTTAAATCTACATGCCCCGTTTTTTCTTTGTCAGCTGTAGAATACCTGCCAAGCACACTACCTTTTACCAGCATTTTATTATCGTTAGAGAAATTCGGCTGCAATGTGTGAAAATCCATTACTCCTCCTATAGCATCACTGCCATATATAACGGTGCCGGGTCCAAAGATCACTTCAGCAGTTTCTGTGCTAAGCGGATCTATGCTGATCACATTTTGAAGATTTCCACTGCGGTAAATTGCGTTGTTTATTCGGACTCCGTCAGCAACCATCAATACACGGTTGGTTGCAAACCCTCTTATCATTGGGCTGCCACCCCCTAACTGACTTTTTTGTATAAAAACATTGCCGCTCTGGCCAAGCAGATCAGCTGATGTTTGTGGGTTGTTTCTTATTATATCATTTTTGTTGATCTTGACAATTTTGTTTGGTACTTCATTCAATTTTTGCTCCCACTTGTTTGCAGATACAACAACACTTTCAAGTGTTTTTTCAATCAATGTATCTTCCTGTGCATGGATACAGCATGATGCATACAGCAATGCTGTAAGCATTAAAATTTTTTTCATTAGCTATTTGTGATTACAATATATTAACAAAGGATTTTCCTAAGCATGATATGGTCATCATGCTTGCGGTGGAGGCGTGAGAATACTTATAACAGGAGAAGAAATATGTTGAGGGATAAGCGGACGATACTCAGTAATAAGGTCAGTATGCAGCGAATTTGCTTCGTCCTCTATGAATGCAGACTGTAATAATTGAAAAAGTGACGATAAGAACTGAGTTTCTTCATTATTTTTTTCAGTCGAATCTTTGTGTTTTTTTACCAGCATGGTTTCCTCTGCATCATAGAGACCGGTAAACGTGTATATGCCGTTTTCAAGGTTTTTAGTTTGAATATCGAACATATGCTCATTCACCCATATTTCATGATCGTCCATCCAGAACACTTCTTTTTCTTTGATCGTGATTGTTTGCAACAGAGATGTTTCCAACTTTTCTTTCATTTCGTGGTGGATCATCTGTTGTTTTAATAGAAAAAAAACGGTGAATAACACAGGCATTAAGCCAGTGAGTAAGAATATAAAGGCCGATATTTTTTTTACAGTTGCTATGATTTTTTTGGTTGTTCCGGTCGTTTAGGACGTATAAGACTGTCTGCGGGTAATGTTTGTTTCATCTCGTCCATTATTGATTGTGCCCAGTCGGTAAGTTTTGCCTTTTCGTCATCAGTTAATATCGCATCTTTATGTATCCATGTATAGCTATCAAGTGGCATTTCACTTTCTTTCACTTGTTCTACTATTTCTTCCATTTTATGATACCTGAGCCATGCGGGTTTTGCGCCAAGTGAATCAAGGTTTAAATGTCTTTTGCCATCCACTACATGATTATTCAGCCACCAATCCACCGGTTGTATTTTGCTGTACCAGGGGTATGCAGTATTATTTGTATGACAATCATCACATGCTTTTTTCAAAATCAGTTTTACATCATCAGGAACTGCATGCAGCTTTGCAATTGCTTTAGACTGATCACCTTGTTGAATATTTTTCTTGGGATGAAAAAATTGAATAGCAATAAGAAAGATCAGCAGTAGCCAGCCAATGGTTTTAAAAACATTCTTCATGTAGTAGCTTTATGACTGCTAAATTAACACTTCTCCTGTCATTTCCTTGGGGATTGGTATTTGCATCATAGTAAGTATTGTCGGAGCAATGTCACCTAACTTTCCCGGTTTAATTTTCCCTTTCCACTCCTTATCAATTATAAAAAATGGTACAGGGTTCATTGTATGAGCTGTATTTGGAGATCCGTCTTCATTGATCATATAATCGGAATTACCATGATCGGCAGTAAGAAAGGTGGTATAACTATTTTCTAATCCTGCTGTGATCACCTGTGATACGCATTTATCGACTGTTTCTACGGCTTTAATTGCCGCATCCCATATACCGGTATGCCCAACCATGTCGGCATTCGCATAGTTCAGGCAAATAAAATCAACGGTCTTATTTTTTATTTCAGGCAGTAATGCATCAGTAACTTCAAGAGCACTCATCTCTGGCTTCAGATCATAAGTAGCAACTTTTGGCGATGCGATCATAATTCTTTTTTCACCATCAAAAGGTTTTTCTCTTCCACCACTAAAGAAAAAGCTTACATGCGGATATTTTTCCGTTTCTGCTATGCGAATTTGTTTCAATCCATTCTGTTCCAAAATTTCCCCGAGAGTATTATTCAAATTATCAGTTTCGAAAATTACATTGACATCTTTGTAAGTCTTATCATACTCCGTCATTGTAGTATAGTTAAGTGAAAGCTTTTTCATATTTTGATCGGGCAGATCCATTTGCGTAAGCACCTGTGTTATTTCGCGACAACGATCAGTACGGAAATTAAAACAGATAGCCACATCACCATCTTTTATTTTCGCAAGCGGTTGCTGATCTTCTGCAATAATTACAGTTGGTTTAATAAATTCATCAGTTACATTCTTACTATAAGAATTTTCAACAGCTTCAATTGCATCAGTTGCTTTTTCACCAACACCATTCACTAAAGCATCATATGCAAGTTTGATCCTTTCCCATCTTTTATCCCGGTCCATTGCATAATAACGGCCGCTAACCGAAGCAATTTTTCCAACGGAATTATTTAAATGTTCCTGCAATTCTTTAATAAAACCTAAGCCACTTTTCGGATCACAATCACGACCATCAGTAAACGCATGAATAAAGACCTCAATTAACTTTTCTTTTTTGCAAACGTCAGTTATTGCTTTTAAATGATCAATATGTGAATGCACGCCACCATTGCTTACTAATCCTAAAAGATGAAGCGGCTTATTATTCTTTTTTGCAAAGCGAATAGCGTTTAGTAATATTTCATTAGTCGCAAAAGAGCCGTCGCGGACGGCTACATTTATGCGTTGCAATTCCTGGTAAACAATGCGACCGGCGCCAAGGTTCAAATGACCCACTTCTGAGTTACCCATTTGGCCGTTTGGCAGGCCTACTGCTTCCCCGCAGGTTACTAATGTTGTATTTGGATACTTTGAATAAAGCGACGAAACAAATGGCGTTTTGGCATGTTGAATTGCATCCGCCGATGCCACCTTTCCGAGCCCCCATCCGTCCATTATAATCAGAATTATTTTCTTTGCAGCCATTATAGAAATTTAACAGTGAGGAATACGTTCATTTTCAATGTAAAAATGGAGACAAAGCTAAGTGTTTTAACGTAACCGCTCTGTAATCCCATTGACATGTAGTAACTTAGCTTTTGAAGATAATGTGGTCACTGTGGCATGTTTTTCGATTAACTACTATGAAAACTAAATAATATGAAAAGAACGCTACTCTTATTACCTGTTTTTTTTATCGCTATTTCTTCCTTTGCCCAGGCAGGAATAGATGATGTGATCTCTGCTATGAAAAGCGGGAATGCTTCAGGTGTTACGAAGTATTTTGATAACTACGTTGACATTACGATGCCTGATAAAAGCAGTAACTATAGCAAGAGCCAGGGCGAACTTATTATTAAAGATTTTTTTACCAATAGTGGGGTAAAAAACTTTGATGTAAAACATAAAGGCAATAATGATAATGGCGATTATTGCATCGGTACGCTTCAAACCAAAAATGGAAGTTACCGGACTACAGTATATATGCGGTTAAAAGGCAATAAACAAGTAATACAGGATATTCGAATCCAACAATTATAAAACCCTGGATAAATTTTTAAAGCCCTGTCCATTTTGTGGCGGGGCTTTTTTAGTTTTGGACGATGGAATTCAACAAACAATTTTATCATTTGATCGACGAAGCGCTTACAGAAGATGTTGGCAAGGGGGATCATTCAACTTTAAGTTGTATACCTGAGAATGCCAGGGGTAAAGCTATTCTAAAAATAAAACAGGATGGAATACTTGCGGGAGTTGAAGTGGCAGAAAAGATTTTTCTATACAAAGATCCCGGTGCAATCTTTACAATCTTAAAAAAAGATGGAGAAATGATGAAGGCCGGGGAAATGGCTTTTGAAGTGGAAGGGTCTGTTCATATCATATTGCAATGTGAAAGACTTGTATTGAATTGCATGCAACGAATGAGTGGGATCGCAACACTGACCCGCCAGTATGTTGACAGGCTATATGGTCATAAAACAAAATTGCTTGATACAAGAAAAACAACTCCAAACTTTCGACTGTTAGAAAAGGAAGCTGTGAAAATAGGAGGTGGGGTAAATCATCGTTTCGGATTGTATGATATGATCATGCTGAAGGATAACCACATAGCTTATTGTGGAGGAATTGAAAATGCGATCAATGAAGCCTGGAAATATTTGCAGAAAAAAAACCTGGATCTTAAAATTGAAATAGAAGCAAGAAATCTTGAAGATGTTCAAAATGTGATCGCAGTGGGGAAAGGAAAAGTGTTACGGATCATGCTGGATAATTTTACGCCGGAGCAAATTACAGAAGCATTGAAATTGATTGGTGAAGATTTTGAAACGGAAGCAAGCGGAGGAATTAACCTTGATAATATTGAAGATTATGCAGAATCAGGAGTTGATTATGTAAGTGTGGGTGCATTGATACACCAGGCAAGGAGCCTGGATCTTAGTTTAAAAGCAGTAATAATTTAAGCAATGAGTAAAAAAAATAAACCGGATAGCCGTGGATTTGTATTTAGCACGGACCCCAATTTTAAATTTGAAGAAGTACATCATTCCGATGAAACATTATTGCCGACTCAGCAAAAACTAAAAGTAAGATTAGATACAAAACACAGAGCAGGTAAGGCCGTGACACTGGTAGAAGGGTTTATTGGCAAAGAAGATGATCTTCAAGATCTGGGAAAAAAATTAAAATCATTTTGCGGTACCGGCGGTTCCGCAAAAGATGGTGAAATAATTATACAGGGAGATCAAAGAGAAAAGGTGATGCAATGGTTTGCAAAGAATGGGTATAAAAATGTAAAGAAAGTTTGAAATCTTATCTTGTTGTTGGTTTATCATCACTCATAAAATAACTCAACGCCCCGCTGGGACATCTTTTTACTTGTGCAACAATTTTTTCTGTTGTCGAATTTTCCGGGGTTATCCATGGCTTTTCTTTTGGTTTAAAAACTTCGGGCAAACCCCGGACACATCTTCCGGAATGAATACAAAGTTCCGGCTGCCATACGATAGTTACCTCACCATTGGAGTATTTAAAAACTGTTTTTGCCATACCTAAAATTAATACTTTCTTTCTTCGATAGAATCAAGAATAGTACAATAGCTGATATAGCGGTCAACATTTATTTTTTCTTCTTCTACAGCTTTTTTTACAGCGCAGTTTGGTTCGTTTATGTGCTGGCAATTGTTGAACTGGCAATCATTAAGCCGACTTCTCATTTCTGGAAAATAATGTGATAGTTCTTGTTTTGAAATATCGACTAAACCAAATTCCCTCATGCCCGGTGTGTCAATTATTTTTCCGCCAAAAGGAAGGTCAAACATTTCTGCAAAAGTTGTTGTGTGCAAGCCTTTGCCACTCCATCCGCTTACATCTTGTGTTTTAAGTTCTAATTGCGGACAAATAATATTTATAAAGGAAGACTTACCAACGCCACTATGCCCACTTAACAATGATATTTTATTTTTTAAAAGATCATGTACTGTTTCAATCCCCATTCCTTTCTCAACGCTTACAAGAAAAGTTTTATAACCAATTTCTTCATACATCTGTTTCCACTCAAAAAATTTTTCATCTTCCTTTTTCTTGTGCAGGTCAGCTTTATTAAAAACAATAGCTGCCGGTACATGATACATCTCACACGCAACAAGAAACCGATCAATAAACCCTTGTGAAGTTCTTGGTTCTTTTAGCGTAGCAAATAAAACAGACTGATCAAGATTGGCGGCAATAATATGATGCTGGTATTTCTGTCTTGGTGATTGCCTGTTCACATAATTCCTGCGGGGGAGGATCTCATTAATAATGGCGGTGTTCTCAATTTCACTTTCGAGTTCAATATCCACTTCATCGCCAACGGCTACGGGGTTGGTAGACGTAATTCCATCGATCTTAAAGATCCCTTTTATACGGGCATTATATGTTCTACCGGCCTGATTTTTGACTGTGTACCAGCTTCCTGTGGATTTATAGACGAGTGCCCTCATAGAATGAGACTGGATTTTTAGAATTTAAAGGATTTGTGGGAAAGATAGCAACAAATTGACTCCTTTATAAAATTTATGGTAGGGCAAATACGTTATTGAGAAATAGTTTTTACGACATTAAAAGTCCAAAACATTGATTATTTTTCAAAATTAAAATTCAGAACTATGAATAAGCTCGCCTTTTTTGCAATACTTTGTTTTACGGCCTTAACTTTTAGCAGTTGCGATAAAGAAGATAATCCCCCACCTTCAAACACGGATTATATTACAAAATCATCCTGGAAATTTAGTAGCGCCAAGGCTGGTGGTTCTGATGTTACTGGACAGGTTCCAGCTTGTTTCAAAGACAATACTATGCTTTTTGTTGCCAATGGCACAGGAACAATAAACGAAAACACTACTGTATGCTCACCGGCTTCACCATCGAACTTTACATGGGTATTTCAAAATAATGGTACAGAAATAAATCTTTCTACTCCAATTGTTAGTGGCGGATCAGGTGTGTTTACTATTGTACTATTAAATGATGTGAGCCTTGTGGTTTCTCAAACAATGACTATTGCTCCATTTCCAGCAACTACGGTAGAGCTTACATTTATACATTAAAGAAAGATTCAGGAAAGGTATTTACCAACAACTGGCATTCTTCTGCCTACTCCAAATGCTTTACAACTGATGCGAAGGATGGGGCAAAACTGTTTTCGTTTATATTCATTGGTATTAACCAATTTCAAAATTCTGTCAACAAGACCGGAATCATATCCTTTTGCTTTTATCTCTTTCGGGCCGTTACGTAACTCAATATATTCATATAAAACTCTATCGAGAGTATCATACTCAGGAAGGCTGTCACTGTCTTTTTGATCGGGTCTTAATTCAGCAGAAGGAGCTTTGGTGATAATATTTAAAGGGATAATTTCTTTTTCACGATTGATATACTTTGCCAAAGCATATACCTGCATTTTATAGACATCCCCTAACACACTAAGACCACCAGCCATATCTCCATACAATGTACCGTAACCTGTTGCTAATTCACTTTTATTAGATGTATTTAATAAAATATATCCAAACTTATTAGCAACCGCCATCAGCAAATTACCTCTTGTTCTTGCCTGGATATTTTCTTCAGCCAATCCAAATGGCAAGCCCTTGTAGACAGGTTTTAGTTCTGTAAGGAAACTTTCAAAAATATTTTTGATCGGAATAATATTATGCGGACTACCGAGATTCTTACTTAGCTGTTCTGCATCATCCACAGAATGTGATGATGAAAATTGCGAAGGCATTAAAAGAACACTTACATTTTCTTTACCCAATGCATGAGTTGCCAACACTTGTGTTACGGCACTGTCAATTCCACCACTGGCGCCAAGTATAGCTTTGCTAAAACCCATTTTTTTGAAATAATCTCTTATTCCAAGAATTAGTGCATGATAGATCTCATCAATATTTTTATCATTGGTTAAATAGGCGAGAATATCCTCGCCGGTACCTACTTCTTTGGCGGAATAAAAATATTTTTCTCCAGGCGGATGTTTTATAGAATCATCTTTCTTCAGTAGATGATCTAATTCAAACAGCTGAAAATCCTCTTCAAAATATTTCATCTCTTTTACCTGCTTGCCATTAATATCATATACAAGACTGCCGCCATCGAAAATAAGTTCAGTATGAGAGCCTATGGCGTTGCAATAAAGCATCGGCAGTTTGTATTTTAATGTATGTGCTTTAATAATACTGTTGCGAACAATATCCTGCGCATAATTGTAAGGAGAAGCGGATAGGTTGATCATCACATCGGGATTGTAAGGTATCAATTGTTCCATTGGAGTGATGCGATACAAAGGGTTATCACCCATGTTCCATATATCCTCACAAATTGTTACTGCTAATTTTTTTCCTTTGAATTCAAGAACCTTCCAATCATAGGCTGGTTCAAAATAGCGGTATTCATCAAACACATCATAATTTGGTAAAAGTGTTTTATGGATCTCGCCTTTTATTTCTTTTTCATAGAGAAGAAAAACGGCGTTGAAAAGATTTTTGCCTTCTTTTCGCGGATTCCGTGCTGGCGAACCGATCAATACACCAATTGAATCGGCATGTTCTTTTATCCGGTCGATCGATTCGTAACATTTATTAATGAAATCAGGGAATTCCAGGAAATCCCCGGGAGCATAGCCGCAAACGCATAGCTCTGAAAACACAACAAGGTCAGCTCCTTGTTCTTTGGCCTTTTTTATTCCTTCAATGATCTTGTGGGTGTTGTCTTCAAAATTGCCAATATGATAGTTCTGTTGCGCTAAGGCGATCTTCATAATGCAAATTTACAACCCTTGCATTTAAAGGGTTAAAATTTTCTTTCCATTATCTTCGTACACAACATACAATAACTACTGTCGTTAATCATTTCTATGAAAATAAACACCTTGTTTTTTCTGGGTTTAGTTTTTTTTATTGGCTGTACAGACAGCAAAGGCCCGGATGTGTCAAAAATAAAAGTTGATATTCCAATTGAAAGATTCGATAAAAGTTTTTTTAGCATTGATACAAACAATACTGCTGCTGGTTTGAAAGAACTAATGAGGGAGCATCCCGATTTTTATTCAGATTTTATGCAACAGATCCTTGGCGTCTCCGGTTCGGATACAAATAAAGTCACGTTGGACATTTCTAAATTTTTTATTCGTGGATATTCATCAATGTACCAAAGTTTAAGCAAACAGTACAACGATGTTAACTGGCTACAAAAAGATATTCAAAAGGCTTTTAAATATGTGAAATATTATTTTCCTGATTATAAAACGTCGAAAATAATTTTATTCCTCGGGCCGCTTGATGCGCCGGGAGTGGCATTAACTGGATCAGGAATTGCAGTTGGCTTGCATCAATTTGGAGGTAAAGATTTTTCTGCATACCAAAGTATGGAGGCACAACAACTTTTTCCCGCCTATATCTCAAGAAGATTCGAATCGCAATACATAGTAGTTAATTGTATGAAGGCAGTAATTGAGGATATTTATCCTGACAGAAGCGGGGCAAAGGGATTAGTTGAACAAATGATCGAGAAAGGAAAGCAATGGTGGGTGCTGGATAAATTTTTACCTGGAGCTCCCGACTCGCTTAAAACAGGCTTTACAAAACAACAATTGAGTTGGTGTGAAGCAAATGAAGGTTTAGTTTGGAATGATGTTATTGCTAATCAAAAAGACCTTTATACAAAAGACCCGATGGCAATACAAAATTATATTGGCGAAGCTCCCTTTACTCAATCTTTAGGTCCGTCTTCTCCCGGTAATATCGGTCAATGGATAGGCTGGCAGATCGTGAAAAAGTTTGCCGAAAAAAAATCATCAATGAGGGTTAGTGATGTTTTGAAAACAGATGCAAGAAAAATTTTGGAAGAGGCGAAATATAAGCCGAAGTAAAACAACAAGCCCCTCTAAATCTCCCCCGAAGGGGAGACTTAGCAACGCACAAAACCCCATATCAAAGAAAGTCAGTATTTAAAGTAATGTTGAATAGCGATAATGACGATGAAGTGTGCGACGCAACGAAAGCTGATAGTAGTATTAAAGCTGATTACATATAAATATCAATCACAATTATCAATCGTTAACAAAAAAAGAGGGAATGAATGATCTAAGTTCCCCTTTAGGGGACAGGGGTTTAATTATTCTTAAAAGGAACAAACATCTCAAAGGCAGGAATATTTACTTCAAAAAATTGTTTGCTATTAAGATTTTCCATTTGATAAGTTCCATGCATTCTTCCCATTTCCGTACGAAGATTACAACCACTTACATACTGATACTTTTCACCGGGAGATAAGACAGGTTGAACACCCACAACACCTTCACCTTCCACTTCCCGTGTTGCGCCGATACTATCAAATATATACCAATGTCTGCGATGAAGTTTTACCGGGAAAGAGTTATGATTTTCGATAGCGATGCGGTAAGCAAACATGTATTCAGACTGCATCGGGTTGCTGTAGTCCTGCTGGTAGTATGTTTCTACACTCACTTCCACACCCTCTGAGATCAAGCTTACCATCGGGTTCATTTTTGGTAAAAGTAATTAAAAATAATCTTCCGCTATCTATGATTTAATTCACAGGGGATATTGTAGTTATCCTAATTTTGCGCCACAAATGTGACCTTTAAAAAATATTGATAGAATATGAAAATAGCTGTAGCAAAAGGCGATGGGATAGGACCCGAAATAATGGAGGCTGTTCTGAATATTTTTAATGCGAATAAAGTCCCACTTGAATACGAATATGTGGATATGGGCAAATGGGTTTTTGATAAAGGGTTTTCAAACGGCATGACTTCTGAGGCTAAGCTAACAATAGAAAATTTCGGCATCTTATTTAAAGGCCCAATGGAAACTCCAAAAGGTAAAGGAGTAAAAAGTGTAAATGTAACTGCACGCAAAACCTGGAACACATACGCTAATAAACGAGTTTTTCAAACACTGCATGGAGTTGACACGGTTTTTAGTAAAGCTGGAATACCGATTGACATTACAATTGTAAGAGAAAATATAGAAGATACCTATGGCGGTGTCGAGCATATGCTTACACATGATGTAGCATTGAGTCGTCGCTTTATTACAAGACCAGGAAGCTTACAGGTTATTCGCTATGCTTTTGAAATGGCAAAAAAGAAAAACGCAAGACGAATAACCTGCAGCCACAAGGCTAACATCATGAAGATCACTGATGGGCTTTTTCTTGAATGTTTTTATGAAGTAGCCAAAGAATATCCCCAGTTAAAAGCTGATGATGTGATAGTGGATGATCTCTGTATGAAATTGGTAACGAGACCTGATACATTTGATGTAGTTGTACTCACGAATTTGCAGGGCGATATCGTTTCAGATCTTTGCGCCGGTCTTGTTGGTGGATTAGGTTTTGCTCCCTCGGCTAATATAGGAGATCATATATGCATTTTCGAAGCCGTGCATGGCACAGCACCGGATATTGCTGGAAAAAATATTGCTAACCCAACTGCACTTTTACTCAGCGGTATTACAATGCTTCGTCATCTTGGTATGATGGAGAATGCAGCTATCATTGAAAATGCTTTGTTATATACTCTAGAAAATGGAGTGCACACCGGTGATTTTGGTGATAAATCAATTCCATCTGTAAATACTACTCAGTTTGCCGATGCTATTATTAAAAATTTCGGAAAGGAACCCACAATAGGAGCAAAGCCAATGTTGGCAAATATGCCTGCCACACCTACACATTTTAAACTCGAAAAAAATCCAATGCTTGTTTCAGAAGAAATGAAGGAAGAAAAAATAATCGGTGTGGATATGTTTATTGAAAGCGAAGAACAACCATTGGTGATAGCAAAAAAGTGTGAACGCCACGCTGGCGTAAAATTCAAATTGGTTAGTATCAGTAATCGTGGTACACAAGTATGGCCTACCGGTTCAGTGTTTACCAATCTTGTCAATCAGTATAATGCCCGTTTTGAATCTCTTGATGGTGAACCGCTTTTTCAACAGGATATTATCGGGCTCTATGTTAGTCTTAGCGGGAATTTTAAAATATGCTCTTTCGAACTCCTGAATATGTGGGGTGATAAAAAAGCTTACTCGCTGGCGCAAGGTCAGTAATTATTCAAATCGTTTGATGTGATTCTCAGGCAGTCTTTCTTTTCAGATCAATATTGATCAGTTTCCCTTCAATTACACTAGCAAGCTCTACAACAGCTTTATTCTCATTTTTCCTTGCATTCTTTGTATGTGTTGGATAAAGAGAAACGCCGGTGTAAATATTGTAATGTAGCGTAAGAGAATTGCCATGAAAATTGAAATCCCAGTCAATACTGTCGAAGTCATCTTCTTTGCGGCGAAAATCAATATGAAAATCTTTGCTGAGAATATCGGCAACCTGGTAGAATCGTTTCAGACCGCCGTCGTCATCAAGAATGGCTTCCGTGCAGCCAAGTGCAATGCGTAGGGTAAGGCTCATAGTATGTACGTTTTAGGTTTAGAAAAGGATATTGGTGACAGGTTTAAAATCTATATTAAACTAAGACTTAAACTTCTTTGCTTTTCTTGCTGCTTTCTCTGACTCAGGATCGCCACTTGCTAATTTCTCTGCACCTATATTTCGTCCATCGGTTTTACAGCCATACTTTGGTTTGAAAATACTACCCCAGACTTTACAAGATGAAAGCATCAGCATCAGACCGACACATAAAAGGAGAGTTCTTACGGCTTTCATAGATTGTTTTTTCTTCAACGAATTTACGAAGCAAAAATTGCATTTGCCAGAGTAAATGTACGAGCAGTATACGTTTCAGCGGTTTCTTTTTGTATTAAATTATCCATTTTTGGGAGTTTTTTCCACCCTGAACCAATCAGCATATCGTACATAATTATTTGCGATCCTGTCGATCTCGCCACTGATCATTTCCTGCGGAATATCTTTCACTTTTTTGGCTGGCACACCGGCATAAATACTGCCAGCCTCACAAATCGTTCCTTCAAGAACTACTGCACCGGCTGCAATAATTGTATTGCTATTTACTACGGCACCGTCCATTACAATCGCACCCATTCCTATTAATACATTATCATGAACAGTGCATCCATGTACGATCGCATTATGCCCGATCGAAACATTATTTCCGATCGTAGTTCCAAATTTTTTGTAAGTACAGTGAATACAGGCACCATCCTGTACATTCACTTTATTTCCCATTCTTATAAAATTTACATCACCCCTCACCACGGTATTGAACCAGATGCTGCAATCATCACCCATTTCTACATCACCAACAATAGTTGAGTTAGGCGCCAAGAAACAATTGTTACCAAACTGTGGGAATTTATTTTCTACCGGAAGTATTACAGGCATTCGAAATAGTTTGATGTTTGAAGTTTATGGTTTTATGTTACCAGCTTTTGAATTACTATTTGACTTTTGTTGCGTCGCACACTTATACATTCTGTAATTCTATTCATCTTTTTGTTTCTCACAGATTTCACAAATTCACACAGAAACTTTTATTCTGTGAAGATCCTTGTCATCTGTGAGAGATTATTGTTCCTTCACCGTCGCAAATTATATAAATTCTTTGCGTCTTTGCGCAGCCTTTGCGTTCTTTGCGAAATAATTATTTTCTGTGAACGACAGAGAACTTTTTCTCAAACATATTGCACAAACTTCACCTTCCCCATTAGCATTTGAAATAAAGAAAGCGGAAGGTTGTTTGCTCTATGATACAAACGGGAAAGAATATATCGACCTGATCGGTGGCATTAGTGTTGCTAATGTCGGGCATCGTCATCCCAAAGTCGTTGAAGCTATCAAAAAGCAATTAGATGCTTACATGCATGTAATGGTGTATGGAGAATTTATTGAGTCACCTCAGGTACAATATGCCAAACTGCTCACTGATAATTTACCATCTTTATTAAACTCAGTT
>DATDCP010000410.1:0-2930 GCA_036524255.1 Chitinophagaceae bacterium | reverse complement strand
ACTGCCAACTGTGTACTCTATCTCATGCAACATCACGATCATGTCTTTATCCTCTGCCTGGAGAGCCAGTTTTTTTTCTAATGCTAATTGCATTACATCAGCCGCACTGCAAAAGCCTTTGTTGATGATCGTTTCGTCATCATCCATTCCGAGAAAAAAAAGTTGTTTAAGGGTGAGGTTAGCTTCGTGCATTTTATTTGCCACTATTTCTGCAGCATCATTTTTAATTTTATCCAGGTCCATATTCTGCAGATCCCCATTTTTGCCCACCACTAAAAAATCTTTTTCTACATCACCACCACTTGCTTCGGCTTCTTTTTCTGCTTCCACTAATTCCATCAATTTTTCTAACAGATCTTTTGTTTGGTCAAATCGTTCAGATAATTTTTTTTGCAACCAGTCACTGAAACCATTCTTATCCATGTGTTCTTTAAAAAAATCCATCAATGCCTTGCCATTGGTTTCATATTGTGGAGTTTCATCGGTAAGTTTCAGATCAATAATATTTTTCCAGCCATACATAAAATCAGGATGGCGAAGCGTGGTTCTTACCAATGTCTTTGCATCTTCCAAACCATAAAGTGGGGCATAGCTTAGTGAATCACGATTTGGATACCAGCTCAAAAAACCGATCTTCGGAATTTCAACAATTCTTTCTGCAGTGAAAAGCTCTTCATATTTCAATTTTTTCTCTTCACCATTTTCCCGATAATGGGCGCCGCTTTTACCAGCAAGTAATATATTTCTTGGATTCCAGCTTATCTTATAATGCCAGGGATTATCATCGCTTTCCGGCGCAACGAGCCCCCCGCAATGTGATTTGAATGAGGTGACCTTTCCGCCATCAGTATGTATCTTGTCAAAGATCTTCATTGCACTCATGTGATCAATACCGGGATCCAAACCCATCTCACATAAAAACAATAGGTTTTTATTTTCGATCCTAGATTGCAGATTGCGGATCTCATCATCAATGTATGATGCTGTCAATAAGCTCTTGTTTAATTCAATGCAACTTTTTGCAACGATAGTATGAAGAGTGGGAGGGAGAAGTGAAATGACAATACTGGCATCACTTATAAATTTTTTTCGATCGGTTTCATCATGGATGTCAAATGACACCGCTTTACCAAAAGGTGAAATGCCTATCTTGGATTGCGCAAGATTAATATCAGCGTCAACTACTGTTAACTGCCAGTCCTCTTTTTCAGCATTAGCAAGTAAATAGTCGATCAGCACTGTTGCTGATTTGCCGGCGCCAAACAATAAAATATTTTTCATGAGAAGGAAGATCTTACCGGCAAATTAATTCAAATATTCATGTATTGATGTCTCGCCTTAATTTCTTTATTAAAAAATTGCAACTTAATTAAGCTCGACGTGACAAGACTCCGAACGAAAAGAGAGTTAGCTATAACCCCGCCGTGGTGTATTTTTCATATTGAGAAGATTCGATCTCCATTACTCTATATGATACCTTAATTCCCCGCAGGTAATCAGGGATCTTTAAAGTTTTTGAGCCATTGGGCTCAATAGAACTAAAAACAATTGTTTCAGTTTTTATTGGTTGTTCACTTGGTTTTAAATACACAAGCTCAACCATCACTTTATCAAGCTCAAACCTTGAATCATTATTGACGGTCAGCTCAAGATTCATTACACCACCAAAGGCACGTTGCTTATAATTATTTGCTTTTACATTAACCAGCCTGTTAATATTTATGGGTCGGGTTTTTGGTTTTGTTTCTTCCGGTTTTATTTCTTCTGTTGCTTTTGTCATTACCGCTTTCTTTTCAGAAGCTATTACTTCTTCATTTTCCCTGATCACCTCTTCTTTTTTCTGGGTCGTTGAGTTTGTAACTAAACTTTCAGCAGGTATATTTTCCTCTTCTTTTACTGACTGTGTTTTTTTTGTGGTTGGTTTATTTGCTTCAGGAGTAATTGGCGGAATTACAGTAGAAGTAGTTGTCACGGTTCCTGTATTAATGGCTCTTTTATCAGGTTGAATTATGGTAGTTCTTGGTTGAGGTTTGTCCTCACCCCCAAAATTCTTATAGGCAACTACTACCAAAAAACAAAAGAAGACGGCACCACCAAAAACCTGCAATACCGACGTATGTGTGGATGTCCATTTGGATTTTTTCTTACGGCTTAAATATGTCTCTGTGTATCTTCTTTTAATATCATCCAGCGACTCTGAATACTTTTCATTCAAGGTTGGTTCTTCTTTAAGTGAAACAGGATATGCATTAATGATTTCTTTTTGTTTTGGTAAAACAGGTTCTTTCGGAAGAGTGTAGTCTTCCATATAGAGCGGTTTGCTTTCTACTTTTTTTTCTTCAACAACCACAGGCTTTTCTTCAACAATCTGCGGAGTTCTTGCAACCACTGGCTGCGTTTGTTTTTTTGGAACATGATTTTCCGGCATTGCAACAAAGACCTTTCTCGAAGTTGTTAATGTTTTATTTTCCTCTACAACATACACTTCTTCTTTTGGAGGAACATAAGCTTCTATTTTTGAAGGAACATAGGTTTCTTCTTTTGGGGCAACATAGGTTTCCTGTTGCGGCTGTGCTGGTTTGTTAATTTGTTTTTCCTGCGGCTTTTCTTCAGTCTTTTTATAAAACCGGTCGTAAGGTTGTTCCTCGGTCGCCGGAGAATAGGCTTTTAATCCTTCTACTTCGCTGGGATAACGCCAGGCTGCACTCTTCCCTTCCACCCAAACCAGGTCATAGGGTTTAAGACCAAAACTCACTAGCTGTTGAAGGCTATAAGGTCCGCTTTGCTTGTTGCTGCGGAGCAGAAGATAAGTATCCATACCGTCCAAATTATTGTATATGCTAACGAAAAATCTGTGCCGGGCTATGTAAAAGTGTTGTTATAAAAAAAATAATTTACAATAAGGAAAATCATCCACCGAAGTGGAAAAA
>DATDCP010000409.1:0-7548 GCA_036524255.1 Chitinophagaceae bacterium | reverse complement strand
GGTATTCACGGTCAAATGCTCCTCTCCACATTTTAATGGTGCTGTCTTTCCGCAACGTTTCGCCGGTAATACTGTTCACTTTTTCTAAGCGCATGTTTACAATAGGCACCGCTCCGTCTATTGGTAAATTAAATTGTTTGGCTAATGCTATTACACTATCTGTTTGATGCGGCTGTATATCAAATAATATAGTGTTAGACCTGTTGTCACGGGCAGTAAGTTCTATACGTTTCAATAAAATGGCCCTGATAGAAAAAAGTGTGCATATAATAGCAGTACCCAAACCGATCGCAACGATCAATATAGTAGTTTGGTTATTGGGCCTGTACAAATTTGCGAGTCCTTGCCGCCATAAATAACTTGCCCTGTTCGGAAAGAAACGACGCACGGCCCACATCAGCAATGCCGCTACTCCTACCAATATCAGGAATGAAACTACAATTACAATAGAAAAAGCGATCGATTCCTGGATCTCTCCTATTTGATAATAAACAAATCCCCAAATAAAAAGGACGATCAACAGGTACACCAGCCATTTTATCGGGTCTTTAAATAAACTAAATTTTTGAAACGATAAACGCAATGTATTTAGTGGCGAGATCTTACGAATTGATACCAATGGCGATAAGGCGAAAAGAAAAGAGATCACGATACCCAATAGTAAACCCTGTCCAATAGCAGACCATGAGATCTCTGCGGTAACTTTCATTGGTAAAAAATCTTTGAATGCAATTGGTAAGAATTGTTGAATGATGGTTCCTAAAGCAGCGCCTGCCAGTGAACCCAGGAAACCCACTACAACAATTTGTATCAGGTAAATAAGAAAAGCTTGTGAACCTTTTGCTCCCAAACAACGAAGTATAGCTACCGATCTTATTTTTTCCTTTACATAAATATTAATAGCACTCGCCACACCAACACAACCCAGCAACAATGCTATAAAGCTGACCAGTGAAAGGAAATTCGTAAGATCTTCTAAAGACCTTGCAGTATTTTGTTTTTGTGTTTCAACAGTCTCATAACCCATGCCTTCAATATCCAATCGGGGTTCGATCTTATCTACAAGCTGTTCCATGTTCACCTGCTTATCAAACTTGAAGAAAAACTGGGTGGTGATCCTGCTTCCTTTTTGTGCAAGCCCTGTTTGTTGCAGGTATTGAAGAGGTATATAAACAGGTGGCGCTACAGATGCCGACAATCCCGTTTGCCCCGGAGCATTTATTAAAGTACCGGCGATCACAAAACTTACATTACCAACTTTAACTGTGTCACCGACAGCAGCTTGATATTGTAACATCATCGTTTGATCCACCAATGCTGACTGTCCGTTTCTAAATTCTTTTCCAGCCGATGCAGGCACCGTCTCCAATATTCCATAATATGGGAATTCACCACTCAATGCACGAACCTGTACCAGTCTTGTCTTATTGCTTTTAGTAAAATAGATCATGGATGGAAACATCCTTTGCTCGGATCTTCTGTCGCCAAGCGAATCAACCATTTTTTTCATCGCAGGACTAACTTCTTTGCCCGTGCCGATCATCAGGTCGGCGCCCAATAAAGATGCAGCTTGCCTGTCTACTTCATCACTCATATTATCACCCAACGAATAAATAGCAACCATAGCAGCGATTCCCAATATGATCGACGAAACGAACAACATTAATCTTGAACGGTTGCGCCGGCTATCACGCCATGCCATTTTTACTAACCAGGAAAAATTTATTTTGGTGCTCACAATTATTAATTCTTAATTTTTAATTATTAATTCCTGTAGGTTCATCTGATACAATCCTGCCGCCCTTCAGTTTAATAATACGGCCAGTTTTATTGGCGAGTTCAAGATCATGAGTAACCATGATCAATGTAGTGCCGGCTTCTTTATTCAAATTAAAGATCAGTTCTACAATACCACGACTTGTTTCTGCATCAAGATTACCGGTAGGTTCATCGGTAAAAAGAAGTTGAGGCTTATTGATAAAAGCCCTGGCCATTGATACCCTTTGTTGTTCACCACCGCTTAGTTGTGCAGGGTAATGATGTCCGCGATTCCCCAGTCCCACTTTCTGTAGCAGATCAACTGCTCTCGACTTTATGTTCTTTTCCCCCCGCAATTCCAATGGCACCATCACATTTTCAAGTGCCGTAAGAGTTGGAAGTAACTGGAAACTCTGAAAAATAAAACCCACATGTTGATTTCTTATAGCAGCCCGTTGGTCTTCATTCAACTGGTCAAGTTTTATATTATTTAATTCCACTGAACCGGTAGTTGAACGATCAAGCCCCGCAGCTAAACCCAGCAAAGTTGTTTTGCCACTGCCTGATGGCCCGACAATAGCCATCGTTGATCCGGCTTCTACTGAAAAATTAATATTCTCCAGTACCGTCAACTCACGGCCTGCACTCTGATAAGTTTTACCCAGGTTCTGAATATTCAATATAGTTGCCATCCCTCTAGTTTTAAAGTTATGCTGTAATGTAAATTATATTTCGTCAAATGTAAAACGTGAGACGTCAAACAAAGAAGGCTACGGTTTCACTTTTCACGTTTGACGTTCACCTCCCTTGTTCAAAGCACTTTGAGTTGCAAAGTAAATGTTGGTAAGGCAGAGTGCCAAATCTTTTTTACCTATAGCCAGATTAGAATGACGAAAGGTTCATTGCAACATTTTTAGTTCCTTTACGTCAAATTATCAGTATGAAAAATTCAGCTATTGTTTTCTGTGTATTGTCGCTATTCATAGCCTCTATCTCTTGTGGCTTTCCGGGTGGAAGTATCAGAATAAAACACAGCGAATACGATCACTATTATGAAATGACCGCAAAATTCAATCCTGATAGAACAGCGGCAGTTGAAAGATGGTTGGATAAAGAACTTCCGTCTGGTGATGTGTCCTTCACCAATACTGAGATCGATGGAAATATAACGCTGGATAACCAGGCCACATTCTACATAAAAAAATCTCCGGGCTTTCTGAACATAAAACTGGATAAGGAGAAAAATTCAGATGCCATGTATCAGAAGGTCAAATCTGTGTGTGAAGGAATCAACGAAGTTGTGAGGTGATTAAGTTTTGAAGAAGGAATTATGAGGCTGATAAATGAAAAAAATGCAGGACTGAAAAATTTTCATGAGCATACATGCATATTTTTCAGAAAAATTCTTTAGCGGAAAGACTGGCATTTACATTGTGGTGCTGTCCGTATGACTTCAAATACTTTTTATATTCTGATCAGTATGAGGACCCGTGAGGGTTTTGAAAGTTTTGGAAAATATAATTTGGGTAATAATAGGAAAACGGCGACAGCCATTTTCAGGCAGTTGAAGGGAAGCCCTGATGTAGATCTCAAAGCAATGTTAACAATGGAATTCGAAGAGACCGTGAATGGGCTGCCGGTAAATCTCCAAATGGTTGCCTGTACACTTGAAGAGCTAGCCTATAACACCAGGATCATTGTAAAAGAAACATTCAAGCTTCTTAATTTAAAGGAAACAAAGTAAAAGAATGCGGTGATGAGTAGTCCCGGCTGACTTAAAAGGGTTTAGGCCCAGGCACTTTAATATTTCCTGCTTTTTGATTTTTGATGGTGCCGACAGGTTATAAAAAAAGATCCTTCGGGATCTTTTTCATTTACTAACGTCACATTTTTACTTAATTGCAATCTGCTGTCTGTTCAGTGTTGCTGACTGTTACACTGCCATCCTGGCTAACCGTGATATGATGTTTATATATTACAGTAAATCTGGTATTCTGACCAATGATCCTCATTTGAGTGCTCGAATTTCCTACCCATTGGCTACTATACCATACCCCCGCCACTGTTCCATTGGTTCCGCCATTGGCTATAAATGATTCACCACTGGACAAACCAACACCCGTTACCTGGTGAACGTTGTCATGATATTGCATCGAGAATCCGCGATCGGTATACACGAGCCCGTAAATAAAATTTGTAAACCCGGTCAATCTTACATCTTCACCTGCGCCACCGTTGGCACAAGGAACAAACACCGTAGTTTCAAAAGGCACTGCATGAATGATGTTGTCGTTTTTGCCATGGGGATTTGCATCCACTGCGGTTGCTTCTTCTGCAGCTTGATCAGGTACCTCCGCTACATTTTTAGTACAAGAAAATAAAAGGGCTACTGTTAATACTGATAGAATGCCCATGATCATCGATCTCAATCCGATAGCTATCGGACTTGAGATCTGCATTTTGTTTTGCATGATAAAGTTTTTTGGTTAATGATTTAATTGGTCTTGATTTGTTACGTGAACGAAAGTAAAGTTGTAAGACAGCCTAATCAACAGCTAATGATCAGTGGTATCCCGTGCTTGTGCAGAATAGTTTGTTTGTTGAGTAGAGAAGATAATTTTTGACTGGTAAGTTGAGTTGATCGTCTTTACAATAACAACATCAATTTAAAATCGATAACTTTATTGCTCAGTTTTTAATTTCAAAATTGATCAACCATGGAACGCTACTTAGTGATTTCATCACACACTTTAGAAGATTGCCAGCTGGCGATCGATCATTTTGCAAAGTATAATGCAGGCTTCCTTACACATTTTGAATGGGGTTGTTATGATAATGATCATAATGCTTATGCCTTTATTGAAGCTGACAGTCATCAACAGGCATTATTGGCTGTGCCACCATTCCTGAGAAATAAAGCCAGGGCCATCAAAGTAGTGGAATTTTCTCCGACCGAAATTAAAGATGATATACATGTACGGAATTCATGATGAGGAAGCATCTGCAGCAGTACGCTTAAACCGGCGTTCTTTTTTCGCCGTTTGCTGTTGAGACATAGCGGAGCCGGTGATCAATAACAAAAAAGGAAGCAATATCTTTTTCATAGACCAGGAAATTAAAATTATTTTCTACCAGTAGCGGCCCAGAATATGCCGGCATATAAATGATTAAGAAATGCCGGGTCACTGAAATTGGTTGGCAAATGACCAAGCGCTGTATAAAATGACCTGCCACCATCATAATTATGATACCATGCTATTGGATGCAATTTTCCCATGCCTTCTGCTTTTTTCTCTCCCCACTGCACTTTAGGATCATAACTTGATTCATCAACTGACAATACATATTTCAGATCAGTGGCCATTTCAGGTCCAAACTGGTACCACTCATCTGTCCATAATCTTTCATTAGCAAAACCCTGGAGCCCGGGAAAACTGTTGTCAACAATTTTCAATCTTGCAGTTTGCACAGCGGGATGGATATAAAACATTCTGCCTACCAGTTTCGTGTACCATTCCCAGCCATACTCGGTATCGGATGCACTATGAATTCCTACATAACCTTTTCCTGATTGAATATAACGTTCCATTACTTTTTGCTGGGTGCTGTCAAAAATATCACCGGTGGTATTTAAAAATATGATCACCTGGAACTGCTCAAGATATTTATCAGTAAATCCTCCCGGATTTTCCCAGAGCACTACATCAAAAAAGTTTTTGATACCCATTTCTTTTAAAGCCAGTACACCGGCATGTAATGATTCATGATGCCATCCCCTGGTGGTGGTTACTAACAATGCTTTGAATTGTTTTTGCTGTGCAGCAGCGGTAACGAACAAACAAGTTTGAATAAATACTAAAAGCAACACTGATTTGATTGGTTTCATTGCCTGGAGGTTTGTTGAATTAATGAACTGAAGTTAGCTGAAATAATAATTAGTACTCCATGATCTCAATTTTACGAAAATCCATTGGATGGCTGTTTGACTGCAATGAGATATAACCTTCTTTTACTTTATCATCACCATTTACGATAAACGTTTTGCCAATGGGGTGCTCAGGATTGTATCGTGGGTTTTCAAAATGCAATATCTCTTCTCCATTTACAAAATGCCGGATCACATCTCCCCTCACTTCAATTTCCAATGTTACCCACTGATCGCCATGAAAAGTTTTCTTTGCAGTTGGCGGTGTGCAATAAGATGAATTTTTTTTGCCATCAATGGATACATATGCTCCCGAACAGCATATCTCACCCGTTGGCCGTTCATCTTTGCCATTACCCCCATGCAGGTTGTATTCAAGACAAACAGGAAATGATTGATCGATCTTCATTGATCCAGGTGACTGGCAATGATATTGAACGCCACCATCACGAAAACCCCATGATGGTGCACCGGGTGTTAACTCCCCGGTGAAACGGTATTCAACTTTTAACCGGTAGTTGGTAAAAACTTTTTTGTAATACAAAGCGCCGAACCGAACCCTGAAACTATCATACGCATTATATCTTGTCTGGAGTATCCCCTTTTCAACACGGAATGTATTTCCGAAATTCTCGCCCAACGGGTAGCCGGCAATTTTTACTTCCCAGCCTTTAAGATCTTTCCCGTTAAAAAGAGATCTCCATTTTGGTTTGTTTTCTGAGAAAGTCAGAATAAAAAAACAAACCAATATTAAAATAGTGCGGAGCATGGGCTTCTTATTTAGTGAAGCCTAAGATAATCATTAATGAAGGAGTTCATGTAGCTTGCTGAAAGATCTCTCTGCTTTATTGAAAAAATTTCCCTTCCGATTTTACCCACTTTGTGGTATAGTTTGTAAAGTCATTCTGTTTTATCTTGATCTCACAATTTGTGACATCAAGATAAAGGCACAGCATTATAATTTCTAAGGTCACAATTTGTGACCTTAGAATGGAGGTCGCAAATTGCGTTGTCCATTTTCTTTAAGGTCGCAGATTGCGACCTTAAATTGGGAGTCACAATATGTGACCAATAAATTCTTTGATATTGCAAATTGAAAGATCAAAATCCTGATGACGTTATGGCAAAAACAAATAAAGAACTATTGATTCCCGATGAACTGGTGATGAATAAGATCTATCTGATTCGTGGACAGAAAGTAATGCTGGACAAGGATTTGGCTGAGCTGTATGATATTAAACCAATAAGACTCAGAGAGCAGGTAAAAAGAAATAATAGCAGGTTTCCTGAAAACTTCATGTTTCAGTTAAGCGAAAAGGAGGTGAATACCATGGTATCGCAAAATGCGATACCATCCCGGAAACATCTTGGAGGCTATCTTCCATATGCCTTTACAGAGCATGGTGTGCTGATGCTGGCAAATGTACTGCGAAGCGAAAGGGCGATTCAGGTAAGCATACGAATCATAGAGATTTTTGTAAAAATCCGGGAAACATTGCTTGCTCATAAAGACATCTTATTGCAACTTGAAAAGATAGAAAAAAAACTTGCCGGGCATGATGAAAACATTACTCTCATATTTGGATACCTGAAACAACTGCTGAACCCGCCACAGCAATCCCGCCGAAAAATCGGTTTTAAAAGAAATGATGAGGAGGAGTGAGTACTTCTCATTAAATAGCCATCGCTAAACCTGCTGCAATATTTTCATTGCGTCACTCCTGTACAGTTTACCGATCGGGATGTTGGTGTTGCCGATCTCGATCACCTCTGCCGTGAAGCTTTTAATATTGTTCAATGAAACAATATAAGAACGATGCACTCTTGCAAACTCTTTTAGGGGAAGCATTTCTTCTACGGAGCTG
>DATDCP010000408.1:0-2652 GCA_036524255.1 Chitinophagaceae bacterium | reverse complement strand
ACTGGTATGAATATCATTAATATCACCTATTGTTTTAAATCTTGCACTGTACAGACTAGCTAAAGAAGCCTTTGCCACAGCATCCTCAGGATTCTTTTTCAAACGCTGCATCCAGAAATCCATATCAGTTTTGATGAGTTGAAAAGATCTCATGGAATCTGCAGAAGTAATCTGCATGTATTTGTCATAATCAGAAACCTTTGTTATGGGATGTATAGGGTTTTTGCAAGACGCAAAAACAGAAACTATGAATATAATGATCCGGTAACGCATAAATCAAGTTGAGCATTTAGAAATAACGAAGGAGCATTGTTGCTCCTTCGCCTGATCTTTTTAATTCAATTAATGAGGACTTGCCATATAAGGGAAAGACGTAAGAAAAGGTTTATCATTTGAATCCACATGATCACTGGTAAGACCTGGATTAGATGCACCAGTGGCACCACCAAAGATCAAAATTAACTCCACATCAATTACATCATCCGCTAAGGTACGTCCGGTAAGTACCTGGGTTCCGTTATAAAAAGATGTAATACCTGTTGTACTTGCATTTAAAACATCTGTTACAAGTACACTTGCAAAAGTGTTTTTATCAAGACCAAGTATATTAGTAGTATAACCGAATGCTGTAAGTTTATTTATAAAATCTGTGCTAAATGCTGCACTCATTGCAGATGGAGTAGTTGTGTTGAACTCATCTTTTCTTGAAGAACCAACAAATACGGTATTGATCGCAGGTCTTGCCATTTGGTCCCCCTGCACATATACTTCATTTTGAGGAGGCACGCCTCCTGCTTTTGAAGCATCGCCATTGTCATTCATGTTCTTCTTACAAGCTACAAGCACAATTAAAGATGCCAGGCAAGTATATTGAAAGATCTTTTTCATTTTTTATTTGATTTAATATTAAAGGATCAGTTTACAGTTGTTGAGCCGGTAGCTGTTTTGGTTTCGGCCCATACATTAATAGTACCGCTGCTGTTAAGCAATGATTTTGGAACTTCAACTACAAGGCTCAATACGTTTGTACCGGCAAATGTGTCATTTCCAGGGTTATTGAAAGAAGATGCTTGCCCGGCAATTACTTGTCTAAAGCGAACAAGGTCAAAAAAGAATGGATCGTCACGGGGACCTGCAAAAACTTTTACTCCATTATCGCCTATCCCGATCACCGGGCCCTGTCCGTATTTTGTAATATCAGTTTGAACAGTAAGTTTGTTGATGTTTAAATAACTAACTGTACCGGTTATTTTAGGGACTGCAGGCCCATATACTTTCATTTTACCATTCTTAGCAATGCATTGAATAACGAAGTCTTCTACATTATCGCCATTGTTATCAATGTTAAATTCGATCATTGTGTTCTCATCAAATTTTGCATCGGCAGTTGCGCCTGGCGTAAGTAAGCCCTGCGTATTCGCAACAAAAACCATGTTATCAGGATCTTCGGCTCGAAAAACATAAACATCCGTAATGTCTGTTGGCTTGCTTGTAACAGATGGTGCGTCAATATGATCAGCACCATAAATTATTCCGGCAGCTGCAACAACAAGGCAAAGCAATGCTGTTATGAAAATTTTTCTTTTTTTCATTTTAATTTTTTTTAATGATGTGATTTGATAATTAGTTCACTAGTTGGATAAGTTTCCTATGAAGGGATTTGATGTATAGGTGCCGGGCAATACAGTAATAGATACGAGGGATGACGTGTCGTGGATTTAAACGATTAAAAAGACTGCGTTTAGCTTGATGAGTTGAAGTATTACAGAAGCCGGAATTTATTCAAAGCCTCAACCTTATTCTGAACGTGTAGTTTTTGATAAATATTCTTAAGATGTTTTTTTACAGTTTCCGGGCTGATAGAAAGTCGTATTGCAATTTCTTTATAAAGTAAGCCTTGTGACACCTGTTCAAGCACTTCCTTTTCCCGTTGGCTCAATAAAGAATTTACATCATTGATCGCCGGCTTTTGAAAAGCGCCAATCACTTTCCTGGCAATAAAAGGACTCATAGGTGAACCCCCATTGAAAAGATCACGAATGGCTTTTACAATTTCTTCTTTAGTAATTGGATCCTTTACTATATAGCCTGCGGCGCCGCTTTTTAAAGCTTCAAAAATGGTATCATTATCATCGTGAATTGTACATACCATGAATAATGTTTGGGGAATCTTATCTTTCAAGCGGACGATCAGTTCAGGACCACGCAATCCTGGTAAACTAATGTCTACGATCGCAATATCAGGTGGTGATTGCATTAATCCTATTAATGCTTTTTCGGCACTGGTATACGAACCCGCTAGAGTTGTATCCTTTTCCTGGTCCACAATTGTTTCCAGGGCTGTGCGAAATTGATCATTGTCTTCTATAATTGCTACTTTAATCATAAAACTTGTTTATAAGGAATTTCAAACCTTAAGGTAAACCCTTCATGGTTTTGAATAAAAAATTTTCCATTCAATTGATGAATTCGCTGTTTCATGTTTTTAAGTCCATTTCCAATATTACTATTTTCATCTACATGCATTCCCTTGCCATTATCTGAAACTGTAATGATCAATTGCTCATCACAGGCAATATTAATAGTCACTTTATTGGCCCCAGAATGTTTAATAATATTATGAACAGCTTCTTTCACCGTAAGAAAAATATT
>DATDCP010000407.1:0-8188 GCA_036524255.1 Chitinophagaceae bacterium | reverse complement strand
CTGAAAGATCTTATTTCAGAATTTATTGAATTCCGTCATGAAGTAGTTGTGCGCCGTGCTAAATATGAATTGAATGAAGCAGAGAAGAAAGCGCATATTTTACAAGGTTATCTTATTGCGTTAGATCATCTCGATGAAGTGATACGTTTGATCAGAAGTTCTGCAACTCCCGATATTGCAAAAGAGAATTTGATCAATGCAGGTTGGGGATTGGATGAGATACAGGCGAAAGCGATCCTTGAATTAAGATTGCAACGTTTGACAGGAATGGAAAGAGATAAGATCAAACAGGAATTTGATGAACTAATGAAACTGATAGGTGAATTGAAAGAGTTGCTTTCAAATGAGGGGATGAGATATGACCTGATCAAAAAAGAACTTTTAGAAGTTAAAGATAAGTTTGGTGATGCCAGAAAAACAGAGATCACTTACCTGGATGATGAAGTAAAGATCAAAGATCTTATTAAAGAAGAAGATGTTGTTATTACCATTTCTCATTTAGGCTATATAAAAAGAACATCGGCTACTGAATACCGTTCACAACGCAGAGGTGGCAGGGGAGTGATGGGGGGAAAAACAAGAGAAGAAGATTGGATCGAACATATTTTTGTTGCATCAACACATCATACCATGCTTTTCTTTACCGAACAGGGAAGATGTTACTGGTTGAATGTTTATGAGATACCGGAAGGTGAAAAGACTGGTAAAGGAAGGGCCATTCAAAACCTGATACAAATACCACCGGATGATAAAGTAAGAGCGATCATAGATGTAAAGGATCTGAAAGACGAAGCGTTTGTTAATTCACATAATATTGTTCTCTGTACTAAAAAAGGAATTATCAAGAAAACAGCATTGGAAGATTTCAGTCGCCCAAGACAATCAGGTGTAAATGCGATCACGATTTTAGCTGGCGATGAATTGCTTGAAGCAAAAATGACCGACGGAAATTCCGAGATCATGATGGCGGTAAAAAGCGGAAGAGCAATTCGTTTTTCTGAAACAAAAGCAAGAGCTACCGGCCGCGGAGCCATTGGTGTTGCTGGCATTGAAGTTGATGATAATGATGATGAAGTTGTTGGTATGATTTGTGTAAATGCAGGAACCGGTGAATCTAAAACGGTATTAGTAGTAAGTGAAAAAGGGTATGGAAAACGAACCGCAGTAGATGAGTATCGTTTTACAAACCGTGGAGGAAAAGGTGTGAAGACGATCAATGTAACGCCAAAAACCGGTAAATTAGTGGGCATGTTGGAAGTGGCGGAAAAGGAAGATCTTGTTATCACTTGTAAAAGTGGTGTTACAATACGAATGAAAGTTTCCGATATCAGAGCGCAGGGGCGGGCAACACAAGGTGTAAAATTGATAAAACTTGATGAGGGTGATGAGATAGCGGCCATTACAAAGATCGAAGACCAGGCGGTTGTTGCTGAGAATGGAAATACAGGCGAAAATGGTGATAACGGAAATGGGAATGAAACTGGCAATGGCGCAATTGAAGGCCCTGAAAATGCAACCACTGAGTAATTAATTTCATCTGCAATTAGGTTCTGATTTAATAAAAAACAAAAATAAAATCATGCAAAGATTTCTTTTAAGCTTGCTTATTATTTTAGGTAGCAGCAGTTTGTTTGCCCAATCAATTGAAGATATTGAATCACAATTTGGAAAAGGAGAGTTAGATAAAGCAAAAACGTCGGTGGATGCTTTCCTTCTTAAAGAAAAAAATGCAGCTAAACCCGATGGCTGGTGGTACAAAGGCCTTATCTATAACGAGATCGCCAAAAGTGAAAAATACAAGGCCCTGGCGCCTGATGGCCGCATGGATGCCTTTAATGCTTTTAAAAAATATTATGAAATTGACCCAAAAGCTATAAGAGCTACACTTGAACAGCATGTGAGACTATTTGATATCTATAATGGTTATTTTGATCTTGGGGTGTCTGGCTTCGGGGCTTCAAAGTTTGATAGTGCATATGTCAACTTCAAAAATGCCTTAATGGTTGAAGAATATATTGGGGGCAAAGGCTTTGAATATAATGGCTTTAAGTTCCCTGTTTTCGATACTACTTTAATTCAAAACATAGCTTTAAGTGCTTATAGGGCAAACAGGCATGACGATGCCGTTGTCTACTATAAAAAGATTGCCGACCAGAAAATTGCCGGAAAAGATAATGTGGATGTGTACCAGTTGCTCATTGAGTATTACATTAAAAAGAATGACAAGGCAAATGCAGAAAAGTATTTCGCCTTAGGCCGGGAGCTTTACCCAACTGATGATCGTTGGTACCAAATGGAACTGGATCAGGTAGATTCAAAAGATAAAAAAGCCCTTTTTGCAAAATATGAGGAGCTGATGCCGAAATATCCTGATAAATTCCTGATGACATATAACTATGCTGTGGAGTTATTCAATTATACATATGCAGGCGATACAAAGCCCGCAGACTATAAAGAGATGCAAAAGAGAATTGAAGACGTTTTAAATAAAACAATTGCGGTCAATAAGAGTTATCCCGAAGCAAATGTGCTGATGGCCCGTCATTATTACAATGTTCTTTATGATTACCAGGATGACATGCAGGCTATAAAAGGAACCACAGCTGCAGATCAAAAAAAGAAAGCAGATGTGAAAACAAAAATGACCGAGTCTGCAGATAAGTTGATCGTTTATTCGCAAACAGCTTCAGACCTGTATAGCGCTAAGCCAACTTTGAAAGCCGGGGAAAAAGGGAATTATAAAGTAGTGAATGGTTATCTTTCTACTGCATATGAAGTAAAAGGGGATAAGGCAAAGGCCGATGAGTATCGGAAGAAATCAGAAGCAAATAACTAAAATAATTAAACCACCGAAAGGTGGTTTTTTTTATGGGGATATGGTGAAGCGAACAGGAAATTGGACGGGCATAGCAACCATCCTAATGCGTAGCAACTATTGGCTTGTCCTTGATAGCGCTATTATCGAAATGAACAAGGCTATAATTGAAAGTCCAAACGTAATCCAATAGGTATAGAAAATCCATTTAGCGGTCATTGCTTCATATCTAAGCTTCCTTAATGTTAAGGTATCAAACTCTTTTTCGCTTTCCGTTTTCTCTTTATAGTTTGGATTTATAGAAACAAAAGTATCTCTGGTTTCTTGCTTTGTTATGTATTTACCGCCTTCTTCAAGGTATGCAACTATTCTTCTAAACTCGGTATTGCTTGGATACGGCGAATCAGTATCCTTAATTACACTATGAATTCCTGCTACCTTGTTAGCCGATACTCGGTCTTTGCAATACTGGACTATTTTAAATATATCATCTTCTGTCATCCCGCTAATATAGGAATATACAAAACAAGTGTATCACGGGGAGCGTAGGCATTCCTGTTCAGCGATGGATGTGTGCTTATTTAACGGAATAAGCCGATAGGAGTAAGTAAAAAGTCCTCCGGTGGAAACCGAAGGACTATCTTAAATGATTTCTCATTTAACCATTAAACCTTATCCTATGAAAATTCGAAGTGGAGAAGGTAGCTTTAATTTTCGATTAAGCTAATCTGGATTTCTACGATACAAAACTGAGTGATCCAAAGTTCTCACGAGCGGGAGGGTTCTTTTTGCTGTTCAGCGAGGGCTGTGCGCCTATTTAACATAAGGATTCGTTATCTGTAAAGGCGGCGAAGCAAAAATGTTTTAAAATTAACCGCATTCCTTTGTTCGCATTAACGATTTTTTTATTGGTTATCTAAAATAACATCCACTAAAAAAATCGTTAATGCGAACACTACTAAAAAAGAAATTGTATTAGGCAAATATGAGCCGAAGGCGAATGAATTCGAGATGTCCTCATTCGATGAAAGGTTTTACCCGTTGGTTACCTCTGGCCTTGTGAACGTTCTTCACTATGAAGAACTGAGGTTGTTAGTACTGGCTTATCCAGAATGTCTTGAAACAGAGGCTTGCAATTTGGAAAGTTCAAGTCAATAATCTCTTCACGTCTTTCTTTAGGAAACACCAATATAAATTCGGCCGCAAAAGTAGCAAGCTCATCGTATTGTTTCCCCCAAACTTCATACTGTTCTCTCATGTGTAGGTCTACGGCCAATTCGACTTTATCAACAACTAACTTATCGTGAACTTTTCTGTGGGCTTCATAATATTCAGCAAGTCGTTTTATGTCTGCTGATTGCATTACAGACTGCAAATCTTTTATTATCGTGTTTTTGTGACGGACGATAATAACGGAGCAAATTATATTCACTAAGATTATAATGCCGAAGAACACTTCATTTGACATATAGTTGGTTTTGGTAGAAAGTGAATTTACTGAAATAGGAGCAACTTCGAAACAATTAACACGCAGGATGAAGTTCTCACGAGTGCGCAGGCATTTCTTTTTTATAATAATAAACCCATGCGTTGATTTTAAAACATTCCTCAATAGCCTTTCGCAGATAACGCTATGTTATGTTACTTAGGTTAGCCTGTGGGAGGGACGGTTTATTATTTTTTACCCTTAATAAACCGGATGAAGGGCGGGTAATAGCAAAGGGCTGTGTGCCTATTTAACATAACGATAATTATAAGAAAAACTGGTAATCGAGAAAATTGGAGGTTTCTAATTTTGCCAATATTTTATCTTATGTTGAATAGCTGTTGAAATTTTCATTTTCTTTTAACCTGCCGTCAATTGTATATTTATACAAATGAACAAGACGCCTGATAGTTTGGATCATGTGCAATTTGATCCGAAATATAATCTGCAGATGATGTTTGAATTGCTTGTTGAAATTATTGCATTACAACAAGCAACGAATAAAGTGCTAACTGAAAGGCTTTACGGTGAAGAAGCAATTTTAGTTGAAGATGAAATAATTAAAGCCTGCGCCGATCTGAAGCCAAGGATCATGGAATCATTGTACGTCCAGTTTGGCAAAACACCGGCGATCAAGCCCAGGTCCAAACCAAAGCCCAAATCTTAATTTCATTTCCTCACGATCTTATCCCTGATCTCTTTCCAGGCAATCCCAATGAAATTAAGAGAAACGATATTAAAAGAACATTCAAAAGCCAATTGCATGCGAATTGTAAAATGGGTTGGCGATGATCAAAAAAGATTTGATGAATTGCTCAATTTATTTTTGAATGATGAATATCGTGTCGTACAAAGAGCGGCCTGGCCAATGAGCTATTGCGTAGAAGATCACCCGGAGTTTATCAAAAAACATTTTGCAAGGGTCTTAAAAGCACTTGAAAAACCCGGAGCTAATGATTCAGTAAAAAGAAACAGTGTTCGGTTTTTGCAACATGTCGATATTCCTAAACGATTTCATGGACAAGTGATGGATATTTGTTTTCGTTTTTTTTCCTCGCCTACTGAGGCTGTAGCAATAAAAGCTTTTTCAATAACTGTATTACAAAATCTCGCCAAACTATATCCCGAGATCATAAATGAGATCAAGCTGGTAATTGAAGAAAGATGGGATTATGAAACACCAGCTTTTAAAGCAAGAGCAAAGAAATTACTCAAAGAGTTTTCTTAATTTTATTTTTTTGTCTTCTTAAATTCTTTGAAGATCAATCGAAGGCTTTGATCGTAGGTAAAGTAATTGTATAGCCAGTTAATAAAAACAAAGAATTTATTCTTTACTCCGAGTATCAGCATCAGGTGCAGACTCATCCATATCATCCAGGCGAACCAACCACCAAAATGCAACTTTGGTTTTGGAATATCAACCACAGCAAGATTTCTTCCTACAGTCGCCATCGTGCCTTTGTCCTTATACTCATATTCCTTCAGATCGGGTTTACCAGCTTTTATCTTCAGCAGATTCCCTGCAAGCAGTTTTGCCTGCTGGATCGCAGTGGTCGCAACCTGCGGATGTCCGTGAGGATAGTTTGGTGTTTCCATATATGAGAGGTCCCCGATCGCATATATATTTTGAGAGCCGATCACCCTGTTTTGCCTGTCAACTTTTATCCTGTTTCCTTTGACAATATGAGAATTATCAACGCCACCTGGAATATTGCCTTTAATACCGGCAGCCCATAAAACCGTTGCTGAGGAAATTGTTTTTCCGTCTTGCAGCAGGATATTTTTCCCATCATAATCTTTAACATGTGAACCTGTCATCACCTTCACTCCTAGTTTTTCCAAATATTTTTTTGAACGATCAGAAGATACTTCGCTCATATGTCCAAGCGTCTTTTGTGTACCTTCTAATAAGAAAATATTCATTTTGGTAAAATCAAGCTCGGGGTAATCTTTAGGCAAAACATAGTTTTTCATTTCTGCCAATGCACCTGAAATTTCTACGCCAGTTGGGCCCCCGCCTACCACAACGATATTCATTAAACGCTGGAGGTCTTCTTCATTTTTTGTGGTGAGTGCATCTTCAAAGTTTTGGACAAGTTTATAGCGAAGTTGCAAAGCTTCTACAGTTGACTTCATTGGAAATGCATGCTCTTCCAATTGCTGGTTCCCAAAAAAGTTTGTGTCGGCGCCGGTAGCTAGAACGAGTATGTCGTATCGCTCCTCTCCTGTCCCTGTTATTATTTTATTCTCTGCAGCAACGATCTCTTTTAGATCAGTGATCCGGATGCGAACATTTTTACTACTATGAAATGCTTTTCTTAAAGGAAAGGAAATGTTGCTTGCATCGAGGCCTGCAGTAGCCACCTGGTAAAATAATGGCTGAAACTGGTGATAGTTGAATTTATCGATCAGTAATACTTCGATCCCTTTTTTGTTACTGAGTCTCCTTGCTAATTTCAAACCTCCAAAGCCTCCGCCTACGATAATAATTTTCATCTGAGTATCATTTACAACGCAAATTTACACAATTTTCAATATTTATTGAAAATTTAAAATTCTTTATCGTGCATTACCAGGAATTGCCAACCCAGGTAAAAATCAATAATGCGATGCCATAGATTATAGCTATTGAGGAACCAATATTTGGATCCACGAGAGTAGCCAGTATTCCTAATGTTCCTGTGAGCAATAACAATGCGGGATACCATACTCTTATTGATCCTGACCTGAGATTCAGAGGAAGCTCAATTTTTCCAAGAGGGATCGTCATGGTTGCAAGAATGATCGCTGGGTAAAATAACTCCGGTGGTGGTTCTTTAAAAAAGTAAAATGCATAACAACCTAATAAAATACCTGAAACTAAAAGTATAATTGTGGAAATGCTAATTGTTGTTTCACTTTTTGTCAATGAATATTTGCCGTCTTTATGAAATAAAAGAAAAAAGTTTGCGATAGGATTGGCGATCCATGTAAAAAAGATAAAAACAAAATATAGAACGATCAAAGGAAGTAAAAAGGGCCTGATGCCGGAATTAGCTTCTGAAACACTTCTTAAAATTCTGAAAATAACATAAATGCCGATAAAGAAGATCCATTGAAAGCTTTTGCCTTTTTCTGACATCCACATGCTGAACTGTATTACCAGTTTGTATGGAGTGAAGTTTGATTTAAGCGATTCTTTTAACCCAAGTCTTGCTGATTCATAATTGGGGTTTATTCGTAATGCTTCCCTGAAATGCTTTGCTGCTTTTTTCTGATCTCCCCTTTCAAAATAATTCCATCCCATGGTAGCATGTGTAAATTCATTATCGGGATCTTTTGATAAGCTGTCACTGATAGTATCAACAGCTTCATTAGTTCTTTTCAATTTATTTAAAGCTCTTGATCTTGCATTCAGGCAGGTTATATTTTCAGGGTCCAGTTCAAGACCTTCATTGGCGTTTTGTAATGCTTCTTCATAGTTTTTTTCATTCAAAAAAGTAAATGAAAGCATTCCGAAATATTCAGCATTGTAAGGATTTAATCGAATTGCTTTTGACAGGTTGTCTTTCGCCGGCAGGTACATATCTTTTTGGAAATAACCGAAGCCAAGCAAATAAAAATAAAACGATTCGTTGGGCTCTATAGCGATCGCTTTATTGATGATCTCTATTCCCTTATCGACCTCATCATTATTCATATAACATCTTGCAAGGATCGATAAAGCATGGTCATTGTTTGGTTCTTGCTCTAATACCTGTTTTACCTGCCTCTCTGCGTCTTTATTCCTTCCCTGCTCCAATAACAGGTTGGCTCTGTCTAATAATCCATTTACATCCATAAGTTATTTTTTGATCTTCAGGTATTTTAAAATATCATCATATAATCCCGCTTCATTAGAATAAAGT